>VXRS01000173.1 GCA_009838385.1 Dehalococcoidia bacterium
GCAGGGGGAGCAGGGCGGGGAGGGGTTGGCGCGAGCGTTGCGGGAGGCGGACCCGCCGATCGTGGCGCGTGTGGAGTCGGGCGAGACGCTGCTCGACCCCCGTACCGTGTCCGAGAACGACGACGAACACGTCACGGCCACGATCGAGGCGCTGCTCCGGGCGCAATCGTCAGGCGGCACACACTCGTAACGCGGGGCCGTTGACCCCCTCAGAAGGCGGGGTATAGAGTGCGCCGCATCCGTATGTTCGATTTTTCACAACCGCTGGCCGCCTGAGCGGCGCGCGGGCGCGAGCAGGAGGGCCGGCCCGCCGAATGACCTCTGACATCCCCGAGGTTGTCATCAACCGGTTGCCGCTTTACGCGCGGGCGCTGACGACGCTCGCAGCGGCAGGCGAGACGGTGGTCAGCTCGCAGACGCTCGGCGAACAGCTCGACGTGACGCCGGCGCAGATTCGCAAGGACCTGAGCTACTTCGGGCGCTTCGGGAAGCAGGGCCGCGGCTACAACGTGGACGACCTGCTGGACCGGCTGCGCGAGATCCTCGGGCTGGACCGGTCGTGGAGCGTGTGCGTGGTCGGCATCGGGAGGCTGGGTCAGGCGATCCTCGAATACGACGGGTTCGCGCAACAGGGCTTCGACACGGTCGCCGCCTTCGACGCCGCGCCCGACGTGGCGGGGCGGACGATCCAGGGCATCGAGGTGCGCTCGATGGACGACCTGGAGGACTACCTCACCAGCGAGCAGGTTGACATTGCGGTGGTGGCAGTGCCGGCAGAGGCGGCACAGGCGGTCGTCGACCGGCTGGTCGACAGCGGCGTGCACGCCATCCTGAACTACGCGCCGATCTCGGCGCACGTTCCGGAAGGCGTCTCGATCCGGCAGATCGACCCGGTCGTGATGATGCAGGGGATGACCTACTACCTGAAGGAGCTCGCGCCGAACCCGGGCTAGGCCGCTTCGGACAGCGTCACGCGTTCCAGGAACGGTTCGACCTCGGCAGGGGAGCGGAGACGGATGAACTGCGTGCCTTCCCACTGAGGGTCAGTCATGGCGGCGGCGTAGTCGACACGGCGGCGGCGGTGGCTCTTGAGGGTCCACCAGATGAGGGAGCGATCCCAGGGCAGGAAGTGCTCCCAGAAGCGCTCACGGTTCGTACCCCAGAGGAGCTCTCGTGTACGCCAGCGACGGAACGAGCGCGCGAGCGTGCGGGGGAGGGTGACGCGCAGGGGGAAGTCGAGCCAGACAACCGTGTCGGCGGCAGCCCAGGTGATGGGGCGGACGATGCGGCCGTAGTTCCCATCGATGACCCAGCCGGACTGGGCGACGGCCTCCTGCACCTGCTCCAGGAAGACCTCGTCGGGGGTGGGGGTCCAGTTCGGCTGCCAGCTGAGGGAGTCGAGCTCGACATGGCGCAGGCCAAGCCGCTCGGCGAGAGCGCCAGCGACGGTGGTCTTGCCCGAGCAGCTATCGCCGACCACGCTGATGTTCGGCCCGATGGCGACGGGCCCTGCGGAAGCGTTTTCAGACACGAAGAATCGAGGGTAGGTCAGCGATCGGGTTGGGGGAAGAGGCCCACGAGCTGCTCCTCCTCCGTGGGGAGGCTGCGCTCGATGATCTCGAGGTGGTCGAGGGCGATGGCGGCACCGACGGCGACGCACTCGAGGGGGCTATCCGCGACGTAACAGGGCACGCCCGTCTCCTGCGTGAGGAGCTCATCGAAGTGGCGGAGCAGGGCGCCGCCTCCGGTAAGGACGATGCCGTGGTCGATGACGTCGGCGGCGAGCTCCGGGGGCGTGCGCTCGAGGACGCTGCGGACGGCCTGGATGATCTGCCCGAGGGAGTCCTGGATGGCCTGCGCGATCTCGTCGCTGTTGAGGGTGATGGTGCGGGGGAGGCCGCTGAGCTGGTCGCGCCCGCGAACCTGGGTCGAGATGCCCTCGTCGAGCGGGATGGCGGAGCCGATGGCGATCTTAATCTCCTCGGCGGTGCTCTCGCCGATGACGAGGTTGTGGCGGCGGCGGACGAAGGCCTGGATGGCTTCGTCGATGCGGTCGCCGGCAACGCGGACGGACTCGCTCACGACGATGCCGTAGAGCGAGATGACCGCGGCCTCGGTGCGGCCACCGCCGATGTTCACGATCATGTTGCCGCGCGGCGTGCCCACGGGGACACCGGCGCCGATGGCGGCCGCGAGGGGCTCGGGGACGAGGTGGGCGGGACGGCGGGCGCCGGCCTGCTCGGCGGCATCGCGCACGGCGCGCTGCTCGACGCTGGTCACGCCGGCGGGAACGGTCACCATGATCTCCGGACGAATGAGGTTGAAGCGGCCGGTCACGACGCCGATGAAGTAGCGCATCATCGCCTCGGTCGTGAGGTAGTCGGCGATGACGCCCTCGCGCATGGGGCGGATGATGCTGAGGGCGCCGGGTGTGCGTCCCTGCATCATGCGGGCCTCGGCGCCGACCGCGACGATGGCGTCGTCACGATTATGTCGCGCAACGACAGAGGGCTCGTTGACGACGATGCCCTGGCCCTGCACGAAGACGAGGATGTTGGCGGTGCCGAGGTCGATGCCGGCGCGCGTGTTCGAGAGGAAGCCAAACGCCATCCGAACTACACCCGCTCCAGCTCGGCGCCGAGGCCGCGCAGCTTCTCGTCGAGGCGCTCGTACTTGCGGTCGAGGTGGTAGATGTCATCGATGACGGTCGTGCCGCTGGCGGCGAGGGCGGCGAGGAGGACGGCGGCGCCGGCGCGCACGTCGAGGGCGCGGGCGCGGGCGCCGTGGAGGGGCGTGGGGCCGCTGACGATAGCGGAAGAGCCCGTGCTAATGATCTCGGCGCCCATCTTGCGGAGCTCATCGACATAGAGCATGCGGTTATCGAAGACGCGCTCGTGGATGATGGAGACGCCGTCGGCCTGGGTGAGGAGGGCGCCCATGGGGGCGTGCAGGTCGGTAGGGAGGCCCGGGTAGGGGAGGGCCTGGAAGCCGACCGGTGAGAGTCGCCCACCTGCGGCGACGCGCAGGGAGCCCTCGCGCGCCTCGACGGTGGCGCCGGCGGCGCGGAGCTTCGTGATGAGGGCATCCATCACGGCCACGGGAGCGTCGACGAGCTCGACGTCGCCGTGGGTCATAGCAGCGGCGATGGCGAAGGTGCCTGCCTCGATGCGGTCGGGGACGAGGGCGAAGGTCGTGCCGTGGAGGCGCTCGACGCCCTCGATCGCGATGACCTGGGTGCCGACACCGGAGATGCGCGCGCCCATCGAGTTGAGCAGGGCGGCAAGCGCCTGGACCTCGGGCTCGGTGGCGGCGTTGATGATGGTCGTCTCGCCCCTGGCGAGCGTGGCGGCGAGCATGAGGTTCTGGGTGCCGGAGACCGAGGGGTAGTCGGCGAAGACGCGGGTTCCGGCTAGGCCCTGGGGAGCGCGGGCCTGGTAGTGCTCGCCGACGCGATCGATGGTGGCGCCCATCGCCACGAAGCCGTCGAGATGGACGGCGATGGGGCGCTGGCCGATGACGTCGCCGCCGGGGGGCGGCAGGGCGGCGAAGCCGTGGCGGGCGAGGAGCGGTCCCATAACCTGGAAGGAGGCGCGGTTCTCGGAAACAAGGTCGATGGGGGCCTCGAGGGTGCCGACCTTCGAGGCGTTGATCTCGACGCGGTTGGGCTCTGGCCGTTCGACGGTGGCGCCGAGGTGCGCGAGCAGCCCGGCGAGGGAGTCGATATCGGAGACGGCGGGGACGTTTTCGAGGACGACGGTCTCGTCGGTGAGCAGGGCGGCACACATCGAGGCGAGGGCCGCGTTGGCCGAGCCGGAGATGCGCACGGACCCGTTGAGAACAGCGCCACCGCGCACCTGGTAGCGGGAGCCGTGCCCGCGGCTTGCATCCATCCGGGTTTCAGTATGGGGAGAGGCCGAATCTGCCGCAATCGAGCGGCGTCGTTATGGTCGGAAGACCGGAGGGGAACCGTGACGGAGATTCGACCCTGCTTTGCCGCCTTTCACGTCGAAGACCTGGAGGCTTCGGCGCGGTTCTACCGGGATGGCCTCGGCATCGATCTGAAGCCCAACGACGACCCGCGCCACGAGGAGATTTCGTGGCACGACCCGTACTTCCACTTCGCCCTGTTTCCGAAGGAAGCACCCCGTGAGCCCTCGCTCGGCCTCTTCGTCGAGGACCTCGACGTCGCTCACGAGCGGCTTGTCGGGATGGGCGCGCAGGTCGATCGGGAGCCGTACGTCGCGCCGTGGGGACGGGAGGCGCGCTACCTCGATCCGGACGGCAACCTGATCAGCATCACCGAGCGGAAGACGCACCGTACGCAGGGGCAGTGAAGGCTCGGCCTAGCCTCCCGGCATGGGCGGGCCGGGGCGCCGGCGCCGTCGCTCGGCCACGCGCAGGCGCAGGAGAGCGCGCTGCATGGCCGCCTGGGCGCGGGCGAGATCGGCTTCGCTGACGCCTTCTTCGCGGGCGCCGGCGAGCCGCTCCTCGGCGCGGCGGCGGGCCAGCTCGGCGCGATCCACGTCGATGTCCTCGGCAGCCTCGGCCTGGTCGGCGAGGACGGTTACGTGGTTGCTGTGCACCTCGAGGAAGCCGCCGCCGATGGCGAAGGAGGACTCCTCGTTGCCGCGCCGAAAGATGAGCTCGCCGTAGTCGAGCGTCGTCATCAGCGGGGCGTGGCGAGGCAGGATCGCGAGCTGGCCCTCGCTTCCGGGGGCGATGAGCACCTCGACGTCCTCTTCCGTGCGGACGACGCGCTCAGCGGTGACGATCTCGACGAAGAGCGGCACTAGCCTTCCTCGCTCAGGCGCTGGCCTTCTTCGACAGCCTCTTCGATGGAGCCCTTCATGTAGAAGGCCTGCTCGGGGAGGCCGTCGTGCTGGCCGTCGAGAATCTCCTTGAAGCCGCGCACGGTGTCGCGGATGGAGACGTAGCGGCCCTCGCGGCCCGTGAACGTCTCGCCGACGAAGAAGGGCTGCGTGAGGAAGCGCTGGAGCTTGCGGGCGCGGGCAACGGTGAGCTTGTCCTCGTCGGACAGCTCGTCGATGCCGAGGATGGCGATGATGTCCTGCAGGTCCTTGTAGCGCTGGAGAACGCCCTGCACCTCGCGAGCCACCTCGTAGTGCTCCTCGCCAACGATGCGCGGTTCGAGGGCGCGGGAGAAGGAGGTGAGGGGGTCCATGGCAGGGTAGAGGGCCTGCTCGGCGAGGGAGCGCTCGAGCGCGACGACCGCGTCGAGGTGGCCAAAGGTGGTGGCGACACCGGGGTCGGTGTAGTCGTCGGCGGGCACGTAGATGGCCTGGAACGACGTGATCGAGCCCTTCTTGGTTGAGGTGATGCGCTCCTCGAGGTCGCCCATCTCGGTGGAAAGAGTGGGCTGGTAGCCGACGGCGGAGGGCATACGCCCGAGGAGGGCGGAGACTTCCATGCCGGCGAGGGTGTAGCGGTAGATGTTGTCGACGAAGAAGAGGACGTCGCGGGCCTGCTCATCGCGGAAGTACTCGGCCATGGTGAGGCCGCTGAGGGCGACGCGGAGGCGGACGCCGGGAGGCTCGTTCATCTGGCCGAAGACCATGGACATGCGGGGGAGCACGCCCGACTCCTTCATCTCGTTCCAGAGGTCGTTGCCCTCGCGGGAGCGCTCGCCCACGCCGGCGAAGACGGAGAAGCCGCCGTGCTCACGGGCAATGTTGGAGATGAGCTCCTGGATGATGACGGTCTTGCCGACGCCGGCGCCGCCGTACAGGCCAACCTTGCCACCGCGCACGAGGGGGGCGATGAGGTCGATGACCTTGATGCCCGTCTCGAGGATGGACGGCTGGGTTTCCTGGTCCTCGAAGGAAGGGGGCTCGCGGTGGATGGGCCAGCGGGGGGCTTCGTCGGGAACGGGGAGGTCGTCGATGGGGTCGCCGAGCACGTTGAACATGCGCCCGAGCGCTTCCTCGCCGACGGGAACGGCGATGGCCTGGCCCGTATCGACGGCGGCCATGCCGCGGGTGAGGCCGTCGGTGGAGTCCATAGCGAGGGCGCGCACCCAGTTGTTCCCAACGTGCTGCTGGACCTCGACGATGAGGTCGGTGCCGTCGCCGCGGTCGATGCGGAGGGCGTTGTAGATGGGGGGCAGCTGGTCGGGCGGGAACTCGATGTCGATCACGGTGCCGATGATCTGGACGATGCGACCCTCGGCGGTAGCGGCAGTGACCATGATGGGGCTCCTTCTGAGGTTGCTCAGGATTTGGAGCGGAAGCGCTCGAGACGCTCCGCCAGTTCGGGCCCCGCGCCGGGGCTGGTTCGACGTTCGAAGGCAAGGCCTTCGGCGTAGGAGTAGTTCAGGCCCTCGTTGAGCAGGCGCTTATCGGCGCGCAGCGTGTGCCACGAGTTGCCTGCGATCTGGGCAGCCATGCCGGCCGTGGCCTCGTCGAGCTCGGCGTCGGGGACGACGCGGTTAGCGAGGCCGATGCGGACGGCTTCGTCGGCATCGACGCGGCGGGCGGTGTACATCATCTCCCTCGCGAGGAGAGGTCCGATGCGGCGGGGGAGGCGCTGGGTGAGGCCCCAGAGGGGCGTGAGCGCCCACTCACCGTGGCTGTCGCAGAAGATGGCAGACTCGCCGGCGATGCAGAGGTCGGCGGCGAGCATGAGCTCGAGGGCGCCGGTGTAGCAGGCGCCGCGTACGGAGGCGATGACCGGCTGGGGCAGCGCCTCGATCATGTCGATGGTCTCGGCCTGGTAATAGGGCGCGGGCGCGGGCGTGCCGAGGGCCTTGAGGTCGTTGCCGGCGCTGAAGGCGCGGCCTTCGCCCCGCAATACGACGCAGCCGACGGTGTCCGTCTCGGCGGCGATGGCGGCGACGTGCTCGCGCAGCTCGGCGAAGAGCGGGACGTTAAGGGCGTTGAGCGCCTCGGGCCGGTTGAGGCTGAGGGTGGCCACCCCGTCGTGGTCCTCGCGCAGGACGAGCTCGCTCATGCGGGCACCCCCGCGATGTCGGCGAGGTCGATCTCGGTGAGCGACTCAAGGTCGCGGTCGGGGTCGGGGAGAGGCAGTCCGCGCGTGTACTCGGTGCGGACGGCCCAGCAGGTCATGCCGGCGGCGTGTGCAGCCTGGATGCCTGCGGGGGCGTCCTCGATGGCGAGGCAATCGCGCGGGGCGACGCCGAGGAGTCCGGCGGCGCGGAGGTAGATGTCGGGGAGGGGCTTGCCGTGGGTGATGTCGTTGCCGGCGACGATCACGTCGAAGGCGTCTGCGATTCCGAGCCGCTCCAGGCAGACCTCAACGTTCGCACGGTGCGACGAGGATGCGACGGCCAGGGGCAGGCCGATCGCCTTCAGGCCGCGCACAAGCTCGACGGCGCCCGGAAGGGCGGTCTCGACGGAGGCGTAGGCCTCCGCGACCAGCGCGGAGCAGCGACTCCGGTAGTAGGAGGCCGGGCGCGGCAGGCCGAGGTCGTGGACGAACTCGTTCCAGCCGGACTTTGTTCCCATGTACTTCTTGTAGTCGTCGAGGGGGAAAGTGATGCCGTCCTCGGCAAGCACCGCCATCGCCGCGCCGTAGTAGAACGGCTCGCCATCGACGAGGACACCGTCCATGTCGAAGATGACCGCGGCGAAGGGGGTCGCGTCACTCATTGACGGCCTCGGCGCCGCCGACGATATCGAGGAGCTGGGTAGTGATCTCCTCCTGGCGGGCCTTGTTGTAGGTGAGGGTGAGCTCACGCTCGATCTCGTTGGCGTTGTCGGTCGCGTTCTTCATGGCGACCATGCGGGCCGACTGCTCGGAAGCGGCCGACTCGAGGATGGCGGCGTGGACCTGCATCTCGACGTAGCGGGGCAGGAGGCGCTCGAAGACCTGGCCTGGGTCGGGCTCGAAGATGTACTCCTGTCTGAAGGCCTCGGCCTCCGCCTCGTCCTCGGCGGTGGGGGGCTCGACGGGAAGGAGACGGCGCACGACCGGCCGCTGGTTCACCGTGCTGACGAACTCAGCAAAGCTGATGAAGACCTGGTCGACGTTGCCCGACAGGTAGTCGTCCATGACGAGGCGCGCGATGACGCTCGTGTCAGTGAGGGCGGGGTAGTCACCGAGCTCGGTGAACTCCGCGGCGACGTTCTGGCGGGAGCGCACGAAGAAGTCGCGGCCCTTGCGGCCGACGGCGACGATCGCGGTGGGCACCTCGGCCTCGCCGACGAAGCCGCCCGCGCTGTTGTTGAGGTTGGCGTTGAGGGCGCCGCAGAGCCCACGGTCGGGGGTGACGTGGAGAATGCCGACGTTCTCGACGGGGCGCTGGGTAAGGAAGGGGTGCGACTCCTCGGTGTCGCCGTCCTCGCCGCCGCCGGGGGCGGTGGAGGCGAGGGAGGAGAGCACGAGCTGGATCTTCTCCGCGTAGGGGCGGCCCTCGGTGGCCCGCTCCTGGGCACGGCGCATCTTGGAAGCGGCCACGAGCTGGAGCGCGTTCGTGATCTTAGACGTATTCCGTACCGTCCCGATGCGGCGGCGGAGCTGTTGGATGGTGGGCATGGCGCTCCCTAGTAGGGGACGGTCTCCTTGAACTCGGCGACGGCGTCCCGCAGCTCCTGATCGGTCTCGTCGCTGATGGTGCGCTCGGACTCGATGCGGGAGGCGAGGTCAGGCTTGTTGCTGGAGAGGTAGCCGGTGAAGGCAGCCTCGAAATCGGCAATCTTCTCGGTGGGCACGTCATCGAGCAGCCCGTTGGTGAGGGCGAAGATGACGGCGACCTCCTCGGCCAGGTTCAGGGGCGCGAACTGGGGCTGCTTGAGCACCTCGTTCGCGCGCAGGCCGCGCTCGAGCTGCCGCTGGGTAGCGGCATCGAGGTCGCTGGTGCCGAACTGGGCGAAGGCCTGAAGCTCGCGGAACTGGGCGTGGTCGAGCTTGAGCCGCCCGGCGACGGAGCGCATGGCGCGCGTCTGAGCGGAGCCGCCCACGCGACTCACGGAGAGGCCGACGTTGAGGGCGGGGCGAATGCCCGCGTTGAAGAGGTCCGGCTCCAAGTAGATCTGGCCATCGGTGATGGAGATGACGTTGGTGGGGATGTAGGCCGAGACGTCGTTGGCCTGGGTCTCGATGATGGGGAGGGCCGTGAGCGAGCCGCCCGCCTCCAGCTTGGCCGCGCGCTCGAGCAGGCGGCTGTGGAGGTAGAAGACGTCGCCGGGGTACGCCTCGCGCCCGGGAGGACGGCGGAGGAGCAGCGAAATCTGGCGGTAGGCCCAGGCGTGCTTGCTCAGGTCGTCGTAGATGATGAGCGCGTCGCGCCCGCTTTCCATGATCTCCTCGCCCATGGCGCAACCGGCGTAGGGAGCGAGGTACTGGAGGGCAGCCGACTCGGAGGCGCCGGCGGCGACGATGATGGTGTGCTCCATGGCGCCGTACTCTTCGAGCTGGCCGAGCACCTGGGCGACCTTGCCGGCCTTCTGGCCGATGGCGACGTAGATGCAGACGAGGTCGCCGCCCTTCTGGTTGATGATGGTGTCGAGTGCGATCGCGCTCTTGCCGGTGGAGCGGTCGCCGATGATGAGCTCGCGCTGGCCGCGGCCGATGGGGATCATCGAGTCGATGGCCTTGATGCCGGTCTGGACGGGCGTATCGACGCTCTGGCGGAGGGTGACGCCGGGGGCGATGCGCTCGACCGGTCGGGTCTTGGTCGAGCCGATCGGGCCCTTGCCGTCGATGGGGTTCCCGAGGGCATCGACGACGCGGCCGATGAGCTCGTCGCCGACGGGCACCTCGATGATGCGGCCGGTGGCGCGCACCTCGTCGCCTTCCTTGATGTCCTCGTAGTCGCCGAGGACGACGGCGCTGACTGACTCTTCCTCGAGGTTGAGGGCGAGGCCCATGGTGCCGTTGGGGAACTCCAGCAGCTCGGAGTAGCGAGCGTTCGTGAGGCCGTGGGCGCGGGCGACGCCGTCGCCGGCCTCGATGACGACACCGACGTCGGTCGCGACGGACGGAGCCTCGAACTGCTCGATCTGCTCGCGGAGGATGGATGCAATCTCTTCGGCGCGAACGGCCATAGTGGTTCCCTCTTGTGTGGTGCGGCCCTAGGCGCCGCTCAGCTCCTGGCGCAGCCGCCGTAGACGGCTGCGCACGCTGCCATCGATGAGATGGTCGTCGATGCGGAGGACGACGCCACCGATGATGTCGGAATCGACAGCGGCGGTGGCGGTGATCTGCTTCCCCAGAGCCTCGCCCAGACGCTGCTCCATGGCGGCGACCTGGTCGTCCTGCAAGGGGACGGCAGTGGTGATCTCGGCCTGCGCGAGGCCCTCGTGCTCATCGGCGAGACGGTTGAAGGCATCCGCGACCTCGCGGGCCTCCAGTGTGCGTCCCTTGGCGATGAGCAGCCTGGCGAGATTCAGCGCGAGTGGCCCCACTTCGAGGGCGCGTTCGGCGGCTGCCTGGCGTTCGGCGACGGCGACGCGCGGGGCGGCGAACCAGCTCGCGGCGTCCGAGTCCGACAGAACGGCGGCGACATCGTCGAGGTCGGCGCGCCACTGGGCGATCGCATCGCCATCGCGGGCGATGGCGAAGGCCGCCTGTGCGTAGCGCTTTGCCGCCTGCCTGTCGGCCATCTAGCTGCGCTCCCCGAGGTCGGACTCGGCCAGGGTCTCTTCGATGATGCGCTGATGGGCATCCTCGTCGAGGGACTGGCGGATGACGCGCTCGGCGGCGGTGACGGTGATCTCGGCGAACTCCGCGCGGAGGTCGGCGATGGCACGGTCACGCTCCAACTGGATTTCCTGGACCGAGCGCTCGGCGGCTGCCTCGCGGTCGCGTTCCGCCTGCTGGCGGGCTTCGTCCTGGATCCGGGCCGCCACCTGCTGGGCGTTGGCCACGATCTCCTGACCCTGTCCGCGGGCCTCGGCAAGCTGGGCCTCGATGCGCTCCTGTGCGTCGGAGGCTTCGGCGCGCGCCTGTTCGGCGGCGCCGAGGCCCTCGGCGATGCGCTCGCGACGCTGGTCGAGCATGCGCAGGACCGGCTTGTAGAGGGTGAAGCGCAGGATGAGGAGCAGAACCACGAAGTTCGCGATCTGCGCGATCAACTGCGGCAGATTAATACCGAGAGCGGTGAAAGCCTCGCCCATCGCGAGCTCCCTTCTTCCCGATTGGCGTTTCCGCCGGGCTAGATGACGAACGCGATGATGATGGCGGTGAGCAGCGCGTAGATGCCGATGGCCTCGGCGAACGCGACGCCCAGAATCATGTTCGTCTGGATCGAAGCGCGGGCCTCGGGATTGCGGCCGAGGGCCTCCATCGCGCGTCCCACGAGCATGCCGATGCCGATGGCGGGGCCAAGGGCGCCGAGGCCCATGGCAATGCCGGCGCCGATGGCCTTGGCGCCGTCGGCATCAAGCGCGAGCAGGAAGAGAAGATCGAGTACTCCCATGGTTGGTGGTTCCTCCCGTGTTTTTCCTCCCCGCCTCCGCGGGGAACGATGTTCGAAGGGGCGAGGCTACTGCCCCGGGGTCCCCTGGGATTCCATGTCGTCGTGGACGGCTTCGCCTTCGTGGTCGTCGTGCTCCTCGTCGTGGTGCTCAACCGCCATGACGGCGAACACGAGCGTGAGGAGTGCAAAGACCGCGGCCTGGATGAAGCCGACGAAGAGCTCCAGGCCATAAATGATGTCGACGATGAGGAAGGGCAGCAGGAAGGTGAGCATTAATATGAGCACCTCCCCAGCGAAGATGTTGCCGAAGAGCCTGAAGGCGAAGCTGACGATGCGGATGAACTCCGAAAGCAGCTCGAGGATTCCGACGAAGAAGGGGATGAAGCCGCTGAAGTTGAAGAACTTCCCGAGGTAGCTGAAGCCGAGGGTGCGCAGGCCCCAGAACTCGACCATGAAGAACGAGATGAGGGCGAGCGCGATCGTGTTGTTGACGTCGCTGTAGACGGAGCGGAAGAGCGGGATGATGAGGGCCAGCTTCTGGCCGGGGAAGTCGATGCCGCTCACGACGAGGTCGTCGCCAAGGGCAGCGCTGGGGACGGCGTGCTTCTCGTTGGCGGGGAGGAGCTTGGGCGCGTCGGGGTCGGCGTTGAGGGCGGCGACGGCCGCCGTAAGCATCTCGGGCGTGACCTCGGCGGGACCGTGGCCATCGCCCCCTTCGGCCTCGAAGTCGGTGAAGGTCTCGGCGAGGAAGACGATGTACTTGTCCAGAGCTTCCTCGGCGGGCACGGGGTTCGCGGCTTCCGCGCCCATCTCGAAGTGGGCGTCGTTGGCGTTGGGCAGGACGAGGCCGATGCCCACGTTGTCGACAAGCCAGCCGGAGGAGTGCGCGATCTCCTCTTCGAACGGTTCGTGGTGTTCGTGGTGCTCCTCGATGTAGTGGAAGATCTCGACGCCGATGTCCTCGGTCTTGCCGATGGCGTTGAAGAAGGGGAGGAGGCCCATCCAGTTGGCGAGGAGGATGAAGATGAAGAAGGTGGCGATGACGGGGAAGAAGCGGCGGGCGTTCGCCGAGCCGGCGATGTCCTCCAGCTGACCCATCAGGAACTCGATGATCGACTCGACGAAGTTCTGGGCGCCCGTCGGGATGAGCTTCATGGTGCGGGTCGCGAGGAAGCAGCCGACGAGGAGGATGAACATCGCCGCCCAGGCGGAAATCATCGTGTTGGAGATATTGAGGAAGCCGACCTTGGTGATGACTTCGGCGGGAACGATGATCTCGGGCTGGGGGCCGCGGGCGACGATGAGGCCAACGACGACCCACGCGAGCGCCGCGATGATGATGAGAGGGAGCCTGAATCTTCTCACTCGCTACCGCCGTTGGCGCCGTTGGCGCCACCGCCAAAGCGTTTCATGAAGGGGAGAAGCATGCGGATTCCGCCACCGATGGCCAGAGTCAGTCCCAGGACAATCCCCAGGAGGATGAAGAGCGGCTCAAGCCCTGTAAGGTCATCGAGCCAGAGTCCGAGCACGATTCCCACGACGATGCAGGTGGCGAAATACCAGCCTGCCCCCATGAGGTAAGCGGTTGGCGCTATCCATCCGCCACGCTCAGGCTTTGCCATGACCGCGCTCAAACCGCGGGGATCATAGGGTGATTGTGAAGAGATGCGCAAGCGGCGATCGGGGCCGCGACACGGTTACTTCTGCGGATCGTCGAACCCGCTGAGATCGAGCCCTTCGATAAAGTCCCTGAACGGCCCGAGGCGCTCCAGCTCGGCGGGATCGACGGGCTTCTCCGGCTCGCGCTCGACGCCCTCCTGGTCGTCGCCGTCGCGGATGATCTCGCCACCCTGATCGAGGACCGCCTCTTCGGCGTAGATCGGGGAGCCGGTGCGGACGGCGAGGGAGATGGCGTCGGAGGGACGGGAGTCGATCTCGACGGCGTCGCCGTTCACATCGAGGACGATGCGGGCGTAGTAGGTGTCGCGTGCGAGATCGTTCAGAAGGATGTACTGCACCTTCCCGCCAAGCTGCTCGATGACGTTGCAGAGCAGGTCGTGAGTCTGGGGGCGGGGCGGGGTGACATCGTGGAGGCGAAGGGAGATGCTCTCGGCCTCGTAGGGGCCGATCCAGATGGTGAGGTAGCGATCGGTCTCCTTCTCGCGAAGGATGGCGATGCGCTGGTAGCTGTTCAGCGAGAGACGGATGCTCTCGATGCTCATCTCGCGCATGTCCCACCCCCCGCCGGAAGGTTCCGGCTCGATCGGCTCGATGATAGGTGGGGGCGGCGAGGGGCGGCAAGGCGCGGCGCCGGTCAGGATCGGAGATTGACGACGGTGGCGGCGGCGATGCTGACGGCGAGGATGGCCATGACGGGCTGCACGCCGAGCCAGTCTCCAAGAGCGCCGGCGCCCAGGACGGGCAGGGAGGCGGCGAGCGCCGCCATCGCCCCCTGCGTCGCGACCACGCGCCCCTGGAGGGCGAGCGGCACGCGGTCGTTGAGGACGGTCTGGGCGGCGACGCTCACGTTCGCGTAGGCGAATCCGAGGGGCAACACGATCAGCATCGCAAGCAGCGCACCCCCATCGAAGTCCCCGAGATTGACGTCGTCGAGCCAGGCGAAGGCGCCGTAGCCGGCGAGGAAGGTCGCTTCCTCGTTGACGAAGGCGAGGGCGAGCAGCAGGCCCGTGAAGGCGGCAAATCCGACGGAGCTGAGAAGGCCGTGCGGAAGGTGGTGCGCCAGCGGCCCGGCGACGCGCAGGCCAACGATGACGCCGATGGCGGCGGGCGTCAGGACAAGGGCGCCGATTTCGAAGGGAAGCTCGAGGACATCGCGGATGTAGGTCGGGATGAGGCCGCCGAGGATGATGAGCATCATCGTGATGAGGGTGAGCTCGATGGCGGCCTTGAAGACGGCGGGGTCGCTGCGCATGGCGCGCCAGCCGGCCTGCCACCAGGAAGCACCCTCGGCGCGCTGCGGGGGGATCGCCTCGGGCACGGCGCCGATGGCGGCGGCATCGGGGGCGGGGTCGAAC
>VXRS01000139.1 GCA_009838385.1 Dehalococcoidia bacterium
GGCCGGGGGCGTCAGGATCGGGGTATGAATGAAGAGATTTTCCGCGAGATCCAGACCGCGCTCGACCACGAAGAACCGGTCGTGCTGGCGACGGTCGCGCGGACGCGCGGCTCCACGCCGCGCAAGACCGGCGCGAAGATGGTGGTTCGTAGCGATGGCTCGTTCTTCGGCACCATCGGCGGGGGCTGCGGGGAGGCTGAGGTGTGGCAGGAGGCGATGGAGGTGCTGGAGGACGGCTCGCCACGCATCGTCACGGTCGACCTGACGGAGCCGACGGACGGCGAGGACAAGATCTGCGGGGGCGTCATGGACGTCTTCGTCGAACGGCTTACCTGAGGCCGGCTCCACGGGTCGCTCGGGATCGATCAGCGCCGCGAGGGGTGAAGGCTGGCGCCAGCCCTTACCGGGATTGCGCTTTCCCCCATTGCAGCATCATGTACCATGATTGGACTGATTCCCCGGCGTGAGCGGGGGGACGAGGAGGGCGTTATGCCTGGTCCGCTGCTTATCGGTCCGCTTGGGCCGCTGGAGCTCGCCATCATCGTCGGCGTCATCGTGTTGCTCTTTGGCGTCGGGCGCATCAGCAGGATCGGCGGCGATCTGGGCTCCTCGATCAAGGAGTTCCGGCGCGCCGTTCGGGAGGACGACGAAGGGGAGGAAGAGGGCGCCACTGAGGAAGTGCAAGCCCAGGTCCAGCCGGAGCAGGCGGCCCCCCAGCAGCCGGTTCAGCAGGCTGCCCCGCCTGCCCAGCAGGCCGCGCCACCGGCAGCAGCTCCACCCGCCGACTCCGCCCCCCAGGGCGACAGCACGACCCGGAACGTCTTCTAGCGCTCCGCAGCAGGCGAACACACCGAAGCCCCCGTTTCCGGGGGCTTCGTGCTTTCTGCCGTTGCTCCTGAGGTGTGGCGGGCGCCCGACTAGCCCCCTCGCGGCGAGAACCGCACGGAGGCAGCGTCCGGAGCCGGCCTCAGAATGAGCCGCCGGCGACGGCGGGGACGATGCTAACCTCGTCGCCGTCGTTGATGGTGGTGGCGAGGCCGTTCTCGAAGCGGACGTCCTCGCCGTTGATGTAGACGTTCACGAAGCGGCGCAGCTCCCCCTCCTCGTCGAGCATCCGCTCGGCCACGCCCGGGAAGCGCGCCTCGAGGTCGGCGATGCAGTCCGAGAGCGAGCCAGTGACACCGTCGACGGTGGGCTGGTCGCCGGTGAGGGGGCGGAGGGGCTGGGGGATGAGGACCGTTGCTGCCACGTGATGGTCTCCGTTCGTTGTGTGGTTAGCCTTCGATGACGTCGCCGGTGATGGGGTCCACGCGGACGCCCCGGCTTTCGGCCCAGGCGACGCTGCGTGCGATCTCGTCGGTTTCTCCTTCGAGCTCGAGGATGACCCAGCCGGTGCTTTCGTCGACATCGGCCATGCGGATGTTGGTGATGACCTCGAACTGCTGCCCGATGAGATAAATCACGGGCTCCTTGATCAGGTCGGTCGGGAAGGTGAAGCGCAGGCGCTGGACAGCCATCAGGCAGGTACCCCCTCGCGGTCCTCGTAGGCGGCCTCGAAGCTCTCCACGGTCGCGTCGATTTCGAGGGCGGGGCCGAGGCTATCGGCGACGGCCTCGGCGGTCTTGAAGCCCGCGCCCGTGATGAAGGCCACCACAAGCTCGTCGGGGTCGATTCTACCGGCGGCGGCAAGCTGCTTGACGCTGGCGACGGTCAC
Organism: Dehalococcoidia bacterium; assembly: GCA_009838385.1. Next base: position 1,715 of record VXRS01000139.1, read on the forward strand.
GCCGCCGGCCGTCTCCCCGAAGATGCCCTCAGTCTCGGCGAGCAACTTCATGCCGGCGACGATCTCGTCGTCGCTGACGGAGGCGCAGGCGCCGTTCGTTTCCTTCAGCTGGACGAGGCTGTAGTAGCCGTCCGCCGGGTTGCCGATGGCGAGCGACTTGGCGATGGTGTCGGGCCGCTGCGGGCGGAAGTTCATGCTGCCCTCGGCCCAGGCGGTGGCGACGGGCGAGCAGCCGGTCGCCTGCGCGCCGCTCATGCGCGTGTGCGGCTCGTCGATGAGACCCGCCTTCGCGAACTCGTTCAGTCCCTTGAGGATCTTGACGAAGAGGGAGCCGCTGGCGATGGGCACGACGCAGTGGTCGGGCGCGCGCCAGCCGAGCTGCTCGGCCACCTCGTAGCCGAGGGTCTTCGAGCCCTCGGCGTAGTAGGGGCGCACGTTGACGTTGACGAAGGCCCAGTTGCGCGTGCCGGCGAGCTCCGCGCAGAGGCGGTTCACGGCGTCGTAGTTCCCGGCGACCTTCACGAGGGTGGGGCTGTAGATGCTCGAACCGAGCACCTTGCCTGCCTCCAGGTCGTTGGGGATGACGACGACGGCCTCCATGCCGGCGGCGGCGGCGTGAGCGCTGACGCTGTTGGCGAGGTTGCCGGTGCTGGCGCAGGCGAGCTTCTCGTAGCCGAGCTCGCGGGCGCGGGAGCTGGCGATGGCCACCACGCGGTCCTTGAAGGACCAGGTGGGGTTGGCGGTGTCGTTCTTGATGTAGAGGTTGGGGAGCCCCAGCGCCTTGCCGAGGTTCTTCGCGTGGATGAGGGGGGTGAAGCCCGCCCCGATGTTGATCGCGGTGTCTGCATCACAGGGCAGAAACTCGCGGTAGCGCCAGAGGTTGGCCGGACGCGAGGCGATCGCCTCGCGCGAGACGGCGGCCTTGATGCCGTCGTCGTCGTACAAGACCTCCAGCGGTCCGAAACAGAAGTCGCAGACGTGGAGCGCTGCGAGGGGGTAATCGCGGCTGCATTCGCGGCAGCGCAGGTTTTGTGCGTAAGTCATGCCTTTCTCTCGTGCATCGGGTGTCGCGGTGGGCGGAGCGCCCGAAGGGGCGCACGCCAGCGCGAGGCGGTGTGGTCGCGAGGGTGGTCCCCTAGAGGACCAGGGACATGAACATTCGGCCCAGAGGTGCTGACATCTTCTCTCCTCGTGCGCGGGCCGGGTCCTTGAGCACTGGCGCTCTCATCGTTCTCCCCCTTGGGGGATTCCGGCTTTGGCACCTTGTCTCCTGGGAGACAGGTTGCCCGGGCTTCACGGGGCCGGTTCCCTCCACCCGTCTGGATAAGGGCGGCACGCAGGCACTACTTGACGGAAACGGTACATCCGATCGGGGTGTGAGGGAAGGGAGGGGGCCGATCGAGCGCCCGTCGGTCCTGCGGAATCGAAGTCCGTAGACTCGCGGGGATGGAACGCGAGCACTTTCGCGAACTGGTGCACGAGGCCGTGGAGTCACTGCCCCGGGAGCTGCTGATGCGTGTCCAGAACGTCGACATCGTGATCGAGTGGCGGCCGACCGCTCAGGACCGGCACCAGGCGGGAATCGGGCCGGGGAGCACGCTGCTGGGGTTGTACCACGGCGTCCCGCTGCCAGACCGGGGGGAGAACTACAACCTCGTCCTGCCCGACAAGATCAGCATCTACCAGGGGCCGATCGAGTCGATCTGCCGGACGGACGACGAGGTGCGGGAGCAGGTGCGGACGACGGTGCTGCACGAGATCGGGCACTACTTCGGGATCGACGACGACCGCCTGCACGAACTGGGGATGGGGTGACCTGGTGGCCAGTGGTTGGTGGTTAGTGGCTGGTGGGACCGGCCGCCGCCCGCCGGGCGCTAGTCGTCGAGGGCGCGGCGGGCGAGCTGCTCGAGGGCGCGGTCCTCGAGCGGAGGGTTGTGGAGGCCGGCGCGCACGTCGCGGTAGTAGCGCTCGATCGGGCGGCTCTTCTGCAGGCCCACACCGCCGACCACGCGCATGGCCTCGTCGACCGCCTCGATGGCGTTGTTGAGCGCGTCGACCTTGGCGACGGCGACGCGGTCGGCGGCGGGCATGCCGCTGTCGTCGCCCGATTCCCAGGCGGCAGCTGCGTCGGCGATGAGGGCGCGATTGCGCTGCAGAAGCAGGTCGATGCGGGCGACGCGGCGGCGGACGCCGGGAAACTCGGAGATGGTGCGGAGGCCGGTCGGGGTGCGCTCGCGGGCGAATCCGACGGCGTAGTCGCGGGCGGCCTTCGCGACGCCGGTGGTGGTCGCGGCCACGCCGAGGGCGAACCAGACGCCGCTCGCGCGTCCGCGGGGGCTGGGCTTCGCGCGGTTGCGGTAACCGAGGAAGCGGTCCTCGCCGAGGCGCACGCCCTCCAGCACGAGGTCGTGGCTGCCGCTGGCGCGCATGCCGAGGGCGTCCCAGGTCTCGTCGATGCGGACGCCGGGGTCGTCGCGCAGGACCATGAAGTCGGCGATGTCGGGGGCGCCGCCGTCGGGCGAGTCGAGGCGGGCGAGGACGGGCATGTACCAGAGCTCGGGGGCGAGTGTGACGAACGTCTTGCGCCCCTCCAGCACCCAGCCGCCCTCGACGGGCGTAGCGGTGGTGTCGGGGATGCCGCCCCCGGCGGGGCTTCCGAGCCCTTCCTCGGTGGCGGCGGTGTTGACGAGCTTCCCCTCTTCGACGGCGCCCCGGCAGAGCTCGTCGAACCACTCGGGCGGGTAGACGGAGGCCTCGCGCTCGGCGCCGAAGCGGATGAGATGCATGTTGAGGGAGAGGGCGGTGGAGCCGTCGCCGGCGGCGAGCGCTTCCTGCACGCGGACGAACGCGGAGAGGGGCAGCTCGAAGCCGCCGTGCGAGCGGGGGACGGTGAGCTTCATGAAGCCGGCCTCGCGCAGCTCGGCGAAGTTCTCATGCGGGAAGGAGCCTTCGCGGTCGTGGCGGGCGGCGCGCTCGGCGAAGCGTTGGGCCAGGGAGGCGGCGAGGGCGACCCAGTCGGGCTCGGACATGGCCCGCAGTCTAGCGGCTCGCCCGGCGGAGGCGAGCGATCCGTTGCTATACTCACCTTTCGCCGCCTGACCTGGCACGGAGCGAAGACTTGGAAGAGCCGAAGCTCGTTTCCCAACGAATCATCGAGAACGTCGAGAAGGTCATCATCGGCAAGGACCGTGAGTTGCGACTCGCGATCACGGCCCTGCTCTGTGGTGGCCACATGCTCGTGGAGGACGTCCCCGGCGTGGGCAAGACCATGCTCGCGCGGGCGCTGGCGCTGTCCACCGGGTGCAGCTTCAAGCGCATCCAGTTCACGCCGGACCTGCTGCCCAGCGACGTGACGGGCGTCTCCATCTACAACCAGAAGTCCATGGACTTCGAGTTCCGCGCGGGGCCGATCATGGCCCAGATCGTGCTCGCCGACGAGATCAACCGGGCCACGCCGAAGACGCAGTCCTCACTGCTCGAAGCGATGGAGGAGCGGCAGATGTCGGTGGACGGCGTGACGCACGTGATGCCGTCGCCCTTCATGGTGATGGCGACGCAGAACCCCATCGAGTACGAGGGCACGTTTCCCCTGCCGGAGGCGCAGCTCGACCGCTTCCTCATCCGCGTGAACCTGGGGTACCCGAGCGCGCAGGACGAGGTGACGGTGCTCGACGAGCAGCAGGTGGCCCACCCCATCGACGCGCTGGAAGCGGTCACGGACGCCACCGAGATCCGGCAGCTGCAGCGGGCCGTGCGCGAGGTCTACATCGACCCGCTGATCAAGCAGTACATCGTGGGCTTGGCCGGATCGACGCGGACGCACGAGAACGTGTACCTGGGCGCCAGCCCGCGCGGGTCGATCGCGCTGTTCCGCACGTCGCAGGCGCGCGCCCTGCTTGAGGGCCGCGACTACGTGACGCCGGACGACGTGAAGGAGCTGGCCTTCGTGACGCTGGGACACCGCGTGATCGTGAGCCCGGGGGCTCGCGTGAAGGGGGCGACGGCCGCCGACGTGGTGGCCGACTGCCTGGCGCGCGTGCCCGTGCCTGGCGCACGCGCCCGCGCCTGAGGTTCCGGTGCTGCTGCGAGTGCTGGCGTGGCCCTTTGCGCCGCAGCGGCGCACGCTCACGGTGCTGCTCGTCATCCTCGTGGCGGCGGTGTTCATCGCCACGGGCACGGGCTTCTGGCTGCTCTACCGCATCGCCTACATCGTGGCGATGGGCATCCCCGTTGCGCTCATCCTGGCCTGGCTGAACACGCGCGCCCTTGAGGTGCAGGTGGAGCGGCGGACGCTGCGGGGGCAGGTGGGACAGGAGGCGGAGGAGCTGATCGAGGTCCGCAACCTGAGCTACATCCCCAAGATGTGGGTGGAGCTGGAGGACCCGAGCGAGCTTCCGGGGCACACGTCGAGGCGGGCAGTCGTGATCCCGAGCCGGGGGCTGCGGAGCTGGGTGGTGAGCACCACCCTCCAACGCCGCGGCCTGTTCGACTGGGGGCCGCTACGCGTGCGCGGGGGTGACCCCTTCGGCATCTTCTACACGGAGCGCGACTACGGGGTGCGCCAGCAGATCCTGGTCTACCCGCGGGTGGTGGACCTGCCACGCTTCCAGACGCCACCCGCGAGCCTGCCGGGCGAGGGCCGCTTCCGCCGCCGGACGCACTACATCACGCCGAATGCGAGCGGCATCCGCGACTGGGCGCCGGGCGATCCCCTGAGCCGCATCCACTGGCGCTCGACCGCCCACACGGGCGAGCTGATGGTGAAGACGTTCGAGCTCGACCCCACCAGCGATATCTGGGTGATCGCCGACATGGAGGGCGCCATCCAGGCGGGGGAGGGCGACGAGAGCACGGAGGAGTACACCGTCACGGTGGCGGCGAGCGTGGCCCAGCGCTACATCGCCGCGAACCGCTCGGTGGGGCTTATCTCCTTCGGCGAGGACTACACGGTGGTGGAGGCGGAGCGGGGGCAGCAGCAGCTCTCGCGCATTCTCGAGTCGCTGGCGGTGGCGAAGGCGTCGGGGGAGGCGCCGCTGGGGAACCTGCTCATCGAGGAGCAGCGGCGCTTCGGGCGCCACACGACGCTCGTGCTGGTGACCGCCTCGACGGACAGCAGCTGGCTCTCGCCGCTGCAGTCGCTGGTCCAGCGCGGCGTTCGCGCGTCCGTGGTGCTCATCGACCCGAGCACGTTCGGGGGCGAAGGTTCGCCGCTGGTGCTGTACGGGGAGCTGACGGCGAGCGACATCCTGACCTACGTCGTAGCCCAGGGGGATGACCTCTCCTACGCCCTGAGCAGCACCGCCGTGGGGGCGGAAGCATGGCAAACCTAGAGGCGGTCCGGGAGGCGACGATGAGCGGGCGGCTGCGCCGCTTCTTCATCGAGACGCCGCGCCTGCTGATGAGCTGGGAAGACTGGCTCACCTTCGCGCCGGCCCTCGTGGTCTACATCGCCATCGCCGTCGCGATCCAGCAGGCGGAGTGGGTGCGGGACTTCCCCTCGCTCGTTCCCGCGGTGATCGGCGGGCTCATCATCGGCCTGCTGGCGGCGCGCACGCGGGCCAGCCACTTCGTCGTGCACCCGGTCGCGCTGTTGCTGGGCCTCATGGTGATCACGCTGACGGCCACGCCCTACGGCGACGGCGGCTCGATCGCCGCGCGCGTCGAGGACGTGGTGGCGCGCATGAACGAGTGGGTGCTGGTCGTGCGCGAGGACGACGTCAGCAACGACAACCTTCCCTTCGTGCTGCTGGTGCACACGCTCGGGGTGTTCGTCTCCTACCTGGCGGCCTGGGCGGTGTTCCGCTGGCGGAACGCGTGGATCGCGGTGGCGCCGGCGTGCGCGGGGCTGCTCGTCATCATCGCCACCACCAGCGGGCGGCCCAGCGGGGCCTTCCTCATGTTCTCCTTCGGGGCGCTGCTGCTGATCTCGCGGCTGCACCTGCAACGCGCCTTCGTGCAGTGGGACCGGGCGCGGGTCGAGTACCCCGAGTGGCTCAGCCTGCAGTCTGCGCAGCTCACGCTGGTGCTCACGGTGGTGATGGTCGTGATCGCCTGGCAGGTGCCCCTGGGCAAGCAGGCCGACGCCATCGATACGACCATCGACTACGTGACCGACCCGATCGAGGCCGCCCTCGAACCGGTCAGCCGGCTGTTCAACGACCTCGCCGGCAGCGGCGGCAACTTCCACAAGTTTGGCCGCACCCTGCCCATCCGGGGCGACGTGAGCCTCGGCAGCAAGGTGCTCTTCGAGGTGCGGGGCGAAAGCCTCGGGCTGGTACGCGGCACGAGCTACGACGAGTACACGGGCTCGGGCTGGCGCTCTTCCGGCCGTGAGGAGGAGGAGGTCAACGCGGGTGACCCGACCTCGGCCGAGATCCAGGCCCGCGCCTACCGGGAGCGCATCATCACGACGCTGGACATCGAGGTGTTCGACGACGAGGAGACCCTGTTCTCGGTGGGGACGCCGCTAGGGACCAACATCGATTCGGTCGCGGACCTGCCGGAGTCGTTCCCCGGGGACATCGAGCGCATCCGCAGCCAGGAGGACCTGCAGGAAGGCGACCGCTACCGGGTGGCGGGCACGCTCAGCATCGCCACGCCCGACCAGCTGCGCGCGGACGGGGTCAACTACCCGGACTGGGTGCGCGAGCGCTACCTCCAGCTTCCCGACGACCTGCCCGAACGCGTCGGCGACGAGGCGGCGCGGGTCACCGAGGGCGTGACGAACCCATACGACCTGGCGAAGGCGATCGAGGCCTACATCCTGGAGTTCGAGCTGGACATGAGCGTGCGTTCCGCGCCCTCGCGCCGCGACGTGGTCGACTTCTTCCTGTTCGATCTGCAGCGCGGCTACTTCGATTACTTCTCGACGGCGATGACCGTGATGCTGCGGACGCAGGGCGTGCCCGCGCGGGTGGCGGTGGGGTACGTGCTGGACCCTGAAGATCTGAACACCAGCACGGGCGTGTTCTCCGTGCGCAAGAACGACGCGTACTCGTGGGTGGAGGTGTACTTCCCGACGTACGGCTGGGTCGACTTCAACCCCTCGGACGAGTTGACGCTCGTGGGTGGGGACCTCGGAACCCTCATCGGAGAGGTGACGAACCTGCCGTTCGACGAGGTGCCCGAGATACCCCTGCCACTGGAGACCATCGATGAAGACTCGATCGATCTCCTGGCCGATCTGCTCACGCCCATCGAGCTGGAGCGGGAGGAGGGGCCGCCCTGGACCATCATCTGGAGCGTCGGGGGGGCGGTGGTGGCGCTCGTGGTGGTGTCGATGGGGGCGCGCGTCTTCTGGGTGTGGGGTCTGCGGGGCCTGAACGGGATGCCGCGGCAGTGGGGCGGCATCGAGCGGCTCGCAGGCTGGGCCGGGCTACAGGCGGCGGAGTCGGAGACGGTGCGGCAGTGGGGCACGCGCCTCGGCGACGCCCTCGATCACCCCGCCGAAGCCGCCACGCTCAGCACCGCATTCGAGGAGGCCCGCTATGGCCCGCCCGACCTCGAGCGCACGGACACCGACGAAGCGGGCGAGGCCTACCGCATCCTGCGGAACGCGCTGGCGGCGCGCATCTTCGGTCGCCGGTCGGCACGCAGGGACGAGGAGGAAGAGGAGGCGGAAGTGGAGGTATCGGAGGATGAGGGTCTGGACGATGGCGTGGTCGACGAGGACGAGGCCTGATCAGACGTTGAAGAGGACGTGGACGACGTCCCCATCCTGCACCAGATAGTCCTTGCCCTCCGTGCGCTGGAGGCCGCGCCGCTTCGCCTCGGCCTCGCTGCCGCACTCGACCAGGTCCTCGTAGCGGATGACCTCGGCGCGGATGAAGCCGCGCTGCAGGTCGGTGTGAATCTTGCCGGCGGCCTCAGGGGCGGTCGCGCCTTCGGTGACGGTCCAGGCGCGGCACTCGTCGGGGCCGACCGTCAGGAAGCTGATGAGCCCGAGCAGGGCGTAGCTGCGCTGCACGGCCTCGGCCATGCCGCTGTGCTCGACGCCGGCTTCGTCGCGGAACTCGGCGGCCTCTTCCTCGCTCAGCTCGTTCAACTCCATCTCGAAGCGTCCGCCCATGACGGCGAGGTCGCGGCCGGAGGCGCCGTGGGTTGCGCGCAGCTCCTCCTCGATGGCGAGCCGCCGGGGCAGGTCCTCCTCGCCCACGTTCACGAGGTCGAGGAGAGGCTTGTCGGTGAGGAACTGGCTCCCGCCGAGGAGGCGGCGTTCGTCGGCGGAGAGCGCCATTGCCCGGATGGGCGTCTCCGCTTCGAGCTCGCCGCGCATCCGGTCGAGGAGGTCGCGCAGGGCCTGGAGCTGGCCGCGTTCGCCCGCCTTGAGGGTGCGCAGCTCCGGGTCGATGCGCTCGATGCGGCGCTCGATCAGTGCGAGGTCGGCGAAGGCGAGCTCCAGGTCCATGATGCCGATATCGCGGCCGGGGTCGACGGAGCCCTCGGGGTGGGGGACGGACTCGTCTTCGAAGGCGCGGACGACGTGGATGAGCGCATCGACGGCGGCCAGCTCGTTCAGGAAGCGCCCGCCGAGGCCCTCTCCCTGACCGAAGTGCTCGCCGGCGGCGGGGAAGTCGACGTACTCGATGGTCGCGTGGGTGGTCTTCTTCGGCTCGTAGATCTCGGAGAGGCGGTCAACGCGCGGGTCGGGAACGGCCACGGAGCGGATGTTGGGCTTGCTCGCGCCGCCGAAGCCCCCGACGGGGGCGAGTCCGCGCGAGACGGCGTTGAAGACGGTCGTCTTGCCCGCCCGCGGTAGCCCGATGATGCCGACCTGCATCGGGGGAACGTACGCGCGCCGGGCTCAAGGGGGTAGGGGCGCGGCTGACGCGAAGGCGCAGCGGGGAGCCAGGTCGCAGTCGCCGCAGCGGGGGCGGCGCGCGAGGCAGAGTCGCTTCGCGTGCAGCACGACGAGCGCGTGGAAACGCGCCAGCGCCGGAGCATCGCCGGGAAGCTCGGCGGCGAGGTACGCCTGCCAGGCGGCGTAGGAGTCGTCGGGCGGCGGCCCCAGGCCGAGGCGCGAGAAGAGCCGGCGCGTGTACGCGTCGACGACGACGGCCGGCAACCCCACGGCGTAGAGCGCGATAGCGTCCGCCGTCTCCTCGCCGATGCCCCAGGTCGCGAGCAGTTCCGTGCGGAGGGCCTGGGGCGGGAGCGCAAACAGCGTTTCGAGCGCGCCGTGCCGGGCGATCAGGTCGAGGAAGGCTCGCAGCTTGCGCGCCTTCGTGCGGTACTGGCCGCTGGGCCGGACCAGCTCCTCGATGGCCTCGTGGGGAAGCTCCGCCAGCCGGACGGGGTCGAGGACGGCGGCTTCGCGGAGGCGGTCGACGGCGCGTTCGGCGTTGGTCCAGTTCGTGTGCTGGACGAGGATCGCCCCGACGGCTACCTCGAAAGGGTCGGTCTCGGCCGTCCAGTGCCAGCGCTCGTCGCCGTGCATGCGCTCGAGGGCTGCGACGACATCGGGGACTGAGGGCGGTCGGACCGGCTGTTGCACGGCGACCATGGTAGGACGGGATGGCATGCCAATTCCCACGGCTATTGCCAAGAATGTTGGAAGCTATGTGGTATTCTATCCACATGAAAGCTATACAGGTGACCTTCGACGAGGACTTGCTGGCGAAGCTCGACGAACTCTCCGAGGTCCGCGAGCGAGGTCGATCGGCAGTCCTGCGCCAGGCAGCAGCGGACTACCTTGCTCGCAAGACGGCCGAGGAAATCGACCGGCAGATCGAGGAGGGCTATCGCAGGTTCCCCGCTCACGAGGATCCAGACCTGGCCGGGTGGACCGACGAAGGCGTCTGGTTCGAGGACTAGCGATGGCGCCACGACGAGGGGAAATCTGGCAGTACGAGTTCCGGGCCCCCGACAAGCGGAGGCCGGTCGTCGTCCTCTCGCGCCCCAGGTCACTTTCAGTCCTGGGAACTGCGATCGTCGCGCCGGTAACCTCTACCATCCGGGGCATCCCCACCGAAGTCGTCTTGGGGCCAGAAGACGGTCTGAGGCACATCTCCGCGGTCAGCCTTGACAACCTGCAAAACGTCGAACGGCGGCGGCTTCGCCAGTACATCGGAACGCTAAGCGACGCGAAAATGAACGATGTCTGCCGCGCGCTCGCAGTCGCCACGGGCTGCGACTAGGAAGACTCTCTTCCAGCCGCCTAGGCGATGCCGAGGCGGCGTTCGATGGCGGCGAGCTCGGGGAGGACGCGGGCGGCGGCGCGGGCGATGACGCGCTCGGCACGGGCGGCGGCGGCGAGGTCGGCGGGGCTGAAGGCGCCGTCCGCGCGGAGCTCGAGGAACTCGTCGCGGTCCTCCTCGATGAGGACGTTCTCGGCGGTGAGCCACCAGTCCAGGGCGAGGTCGCGGTAGGCGACCTCGCCTTCACGGATGCGCACGCCGACGACGGCGTCGAAGCGGTGCGCGATGATGCGGTCGCCATCGCGCATGCGGTAGACGGTGTAGGGGCGGGCGCGCCAGAAGTAGCCGTAGGAGACGGACCCAGGGGGGATGTCGATGGGCGTGCCGAAGACGGCCCCGCCCTGGCGCATGACGTAGCTGACCACGACGAGCGAGGGCGAGGCGTGCTCGAGGGCGCAGGTGTAGCGGCGCTCGCTGCCGTCGGGCTTGCGCTTGCGCTCGACCCAGGGGGTTCCGCGCGGGGCCATCGATGGGAGTGCGTCGCGGGTCACGCGCCCATCATCGCGGAGAAAGCGGTCGCCGCGCGAGTTGTTAACACTGGCGTCGCCGGGGCGCGGGGCACGGTAGGCTCTCTGGCATGCATCGCGTCCTCGGAGGGCTTGTCGCGGCGCTGGTGCTGGCGCTGGCCGCGTCGTGCGGAGGGGGCGAGCCGCCTCCAGCGCCCATCCGCGCGCTCGAAGCGACCGCGGAACGCGCCTACGTGGACGAGCTGCCGCAGGCCAGCTCGGTGGTGCGGGTTCGCTTCAACCGGGCGGTCGAGCCGACCAAGCTGCGGGCGCTCAACGCGGCCTTCCGGCTGACCGCGCCGGATGGCTCGCCGCTCACCGGCCACCCGCTTACGGAGATGCCCGTGGAGGGCGTCGAGCTGATCAGCTCGCGCGTCGTGGAGCTGACCGTGGGGGCGCTGATCGTGTCGGGTTCGACCCTGCACGTCTCGACCGAGGCGCTCTCAGGCCCGGACGACGAGGTCTCGGTCGTGGTCACGAGCGAGTTCACGGAGCTGGGGGTGGTGTTGGCCGGGGGCGTGTTCGCTTTCGGCGACCTGTCGCTGGTGGAGCCACGGTCTCCGGAGGCGCCCACCGCAGCCGACCGTGACCCGTTCGCGGTACGCGCCGCCCTGGAGGAACACCTCGACGAGCGCGAAGCGTCGGCGGCAGTGCGGGAGACGGCCCTCTTCCTGTACGACGGCATGGACCCCGAGGTGGTGGCGGCGCCGAAGCTGCGCGCCGCCCTGGCGGCGCTGGCGGGCACCTTCGCCGACGCAGCCGTGCGTTCCCTGCTCGGGCCGGACAACTGCACGGGCGCCGCGGCGGCCTTCATCGGGTTCCAGGAGCCGCCGGGCGATCTTGACCTCGTGGCGCGGGTGACCTACGACGACGAGGGGCGGCGCATCGTCTCCATCCGGCCCGACCTGGAGGCCGCGCCCTTCGAGCTGCTCATGCCCCTGCTCGCCCACGAGGCAGTCCACTGCGACCGGCAGGACAGCCTGACGGAGGAGATTGTGGCGAGCGCCATCGACGTCTTCCTGTACATCCACCTGCTCATCTCGCAGCCGGAGCTGGCGCGAGACACCTCGCCCCTGGCGCGGAACTTCAACATCGAGGCGCTGGCGATGCTGAACAGCGGTCGCGCGATCCCGGAGTCGCTCGGCATCCTGCCGAGCCCGCACGGCCGCGAGGTGCTGCCTGACTCGGGCGTCGCGTACGGATCGTTCGTGGACGCCATCGCCGCCGCCTACGAGGACGACGTGGACGCGACGGCGCCGGTGGAGCCGGTCGCGCAGCAGTACCTGGACGCGCTCGCGCAGGCGGTGGGGGCGCCGCTCGGGAGCGCGATCGACCTGAATTACGTGGACCTGTTGATCGGGCGGGCGACGACCTTCGAGGCGATCTCGAACCTGCTGGACCTGTTCGAGCTGGCCCCCGGCTAGGGCGCCCTGCGAGGCGCACAGGCGCGCCATGGCAGGGATGGCTCTATCATGACCTTCATGAACAGCGTCCTGCGCTTCTTCCTGACGGTCGTCCTGGCGGCGGTGCTGATCGTCGTCATCTACCTCGTGGTCGCCGTGCTCGTGGACGGGTACTTCGGGGGGAACATCTTCCCGAACGAGGCCGAGCCGGGCACCTGGTCGGCCCCCGACAGCTGGAGCGAATGGCGCGACATCGCCGTGGTGGCGCTCGGCATCCTGGTGGCGATAGCCGGGGTTCTCGCCT
>VXRS01000208.1 GCA_009838385.1 Dehalococcoidia bacterium
TCTTCACGGTCACCCGCCTCCACGGCGCCGCCATCGACGTTGACCGCGAGCGGCTTGCAGTGGGTCAGGGCCGCGCCGTGGTCGTGAACAGCGGCAATGCCAACGACAGCACTGGCGAGCGAGGGGTACGCGACGCCTACCGCATGGCCGAGCTGGCCGCGGAGAGAGTCGGGATTCCGGCTGAGGCCATGTTCGTCTGCCACACGGGCGTAATCGGCCACTACCTGCCCATGGACAAGATCGAAGCCGGAATCGAGGCCGTCGAGCTGTCCGAAGACGCCGGCCCCGACTTTGCCCGGGCCATCATGACCACCGATCTCGTGCCCAAGCACTGTTCCGTGCGCTTCGGGCCCTACACCCTCGGGGGCTGCGCCAAGGGCTCGGGCATGATTCACCCGAACATGGCGACCATGCTCGCCTACCTCACGACCGACGCCCCGGTCGCCCAGGATGCGCTGCAGACGGCGCTCTCCGAAGCCTCCGACCGCAGCTTCAACCTCATCACCGTCGACGGCGACACCAGCCCCAGCGACACCGTCCTCCTCTTCGCGAACGGCGCGGCCGGCGGCGAAACGATCACTCCCGGCAGCCAGCACTACGATGCCTTCCGCGAGGCCCTGGACGCTGTCTGCATCTACCTCGCGAAGGCCATCGCCCGCGATGGCGAGGGCGCCACGAGGCTCATCGAGATCACCGTCAATGGCGCCGCGTCGGACGCCGATGCCCGCCGCCTTGTGCGCGACATCGGCACCTCCCCCCTGGTCAAGACCGCCGTCCACGGCGCCGACCCCAACTGGGGTCGCATCGTCGGCGTTATCGGCCGTTCCGATGTCGCCATCGTCGAGGAGGCCGTGACCGTGGCCGTCTGCGGCCACCAGCTGTTCGAGCGCGCCGTGCCCATCCCCTACGAGGAGGCCGAGGTCTCGCGCGCCATGTCCGGCGACGAGGTCACCATCGAGGTGTCCCTCGGCGCGGGCGATGCGAGCGCCACCGGCTGGACCTGCGACCTCAGCGCCGACTACATCCGCATCAACGCCGACTACACGACGTGAGCGGCCTGCGTCCCCTCGTCATCAAGGTGGGTGGCAGCACCCTTGGCGCCGCCGACACGACCTTCCACGACATCGCCGCCCTCGACCGCGCCGGCGAACGTCCCATCGTTGTCCACGGCGGAGGCGCGGAAGCCAGCCGCTGGCTTGATGCGATGGGGATCGAGAGCCGCTTCATCGATGGCCTGCGCGCCACCGACGAGCGAGCCCTGCCCGTCATCGTGGCCGTCTTCGCCGGACTCGTGAACAAACGCATCGTTTCCGCCCTGAACGCCGCAGGCGCCCGCGCTGCCGGCCTCTCGGGCGCGGACGGGCGCACGCTCGAGTGTGAGCAGCGCCGCCCCGAGTTGGGTTTCGTCGGGACGCCCGTCGCGGCCCATCCCGAGGCCGTGCTCGCCCTTCGCGACGCCGGCTTCGTTCCCGTCGTCAGCCCTGTCGGCTACGTACTCGGCGAAGAGGGCGATCAGCTCGTGAACGTGAACGCCGACGAGGCCGCGGGCTGGATTGCCAGCGCCGTCGACGCCCGTGAGCTCGTCTTCCTGACCGATGTCGAGGGCGTGCGCGGCGAAGACGGCGCCGTCATCCCCGAACTCGATGCTGCTGCGGTGGGCGCGCTGCGCGAATCTGGCGTCATCGCCGGCGGCATGATCCCCAAGACCGACGCCTGCCTCCTCGCCGCCGATCTCGGTGTCCCCAGCCACATCATCGACGGGCGCGTCACCGGCGCCCTCCTCGAGCGCGAGGGCCGCGGCACCGTCTTCCCGCCTGCCCGTCCCTGACCGCAGGGCCCGTACACGGGCGCCGCGTACAATCCCCATCTCGACCCCAGCTATCCCCCGACAGGAGCCGAACGGCATGAGCGACTGGATCGAACGCGACAGCAAGTACCTCTTTCAGAACTACGGCCGCCAGCCAATCGTGCTCGAGCGCGGCGAGGGATCGCGCGTCTGGGACAGCGAGGGCAACGAGTACCTCGACTTCGTCGGCGGCCTCGCCGTCACCTCGCTCGGCCACTCGCACCCCGCCGTCGCCGCCGCCGCCGCCGCCCAGGCGGAGCGGCTGATCCACGTTTCCAACCTCTACTACACGACCCCGATGATCGAGCTGGCCGAGTTGCTCGTCGAGAACTCGCCCCTCGACCGCGTCTTCTTCTGCAACTCCGGCGCGGAGGCGATCGAGGCTGCCATCAAGGTGGCTCGCCGCTGGGGGCACGACGAGCAGGGTGGAAAGCACGGCATCATCGCCATGCAGGACGGCTTCCACGGACGCAGCCTCGGCGCCCTCGCCGCCACCGGCACCGCCCGCTACCGCGAGCCCTTCGAGCCCCTCCCCACCGGCTTCAGCCACGTCCCCTGGAACGACCTCGACGCCCTCAAGGCCGCCACCGACGACAACACCGTCGCCGTTCTCATGGAGCCTATCCAGGGAGAGGGCGGCGTAAACGCCCCCGCCCCCGGCTACCTGCAGGGCGTCCGCGACTGGTGCGACGAGAAGGGCCTGCTCCTCATCCTCGACGAGATCCAGTCCGGCATTGGTCGCACCGGGACTCTCTGGGCGCACGAGCAGGACGGCATCGAGCCCGACATCATGTGCGTGGCCAAGGGCCTCGCCGGCGGTTTCCCCATCGGCGCCGTGCTCGCCCGCGAGGAGCTCGCTGGCCACCTCGTGCCCGGGGACCACGGCACGACCTTCGGCGCGAACCCCGTCGCGACCGCCGCCGGCGTCGCCGTTCTCCGCCACATCTTCGAGAACGACGTGCTCGCCGCCGCCCGCCGCGCGTCGGACCGGCTCGTCGCCCGCCTGCGCGCGATGGAAGACAGCCTCCCCGCCGTCACCGAGGTGCGCGGACGCGGCCTGTTGCTCGCCGTCAGCCTCTCCAGCGAGGCTGCCGCCGCGGTCGTCACGCTCTGCCGCGAGCGGGGCCTGCTCGTGAACAACGTCCGCCCCGACCGCATCCGCCTGATGCCCGCCCTCATCGTCGGCGACGAAGAGATCGACCGCGCATGCGACATTCTCGAGGAGGCCATCCAGTTAGCGACCTCGTAATGGGTCTGCTCCTTGCCCTCGGCACGCTCGCGTCCGTTGGAGTGGCGGGCGTGGGTTTGCGCCTGCTGCTCGCCGCCCGGGCCGCCGACGCCGCCATCGCCCCGCCTGCCACCCTCGTGCTCGGCAGTGTGGCGGCCGGCGCCATCGGCCTCGCCTTCACCCCCTTCGCCCTGGCGGGGTCCCTCCCCACGACCCTTGGGGTGGTCGTATTCGTGCTGGTTCTGGTCGCGCTCGCGAGCACGGTCGGGGCCTGGACAGTGCTTCGGCGCGTGTTCTGACTGCCGCACGAGCGGCGAGCGCGCTACGCTTTGGGGGACTAGATCGAAAGGCAGGCCCGCGTGCCCAAACTCGTTCTCGCCTATAGCGGCGGCCTCGACACCACGACGGCGATCACCTGGCTCACGAAGGAGCGTGGCTACGACGTCGTCGCTCTCAACATCGACGTGGGCATGAGCCGCGAGCAGGCTGTGCTCGAAGAGCGCGGCCTCGCAGCTGGCGCCGCCAAGGTCATCGTCGAGGACGCGCGCGAGGACTTCCTGCGCTACTTCGCCTTCCCCGCCCTTGCCGCCGGCGCCCTCTACCAGGACGCCTACCCCCTCGCCACGGCCCTCGCACGGCCGCTCATGGCCAAGCTGCTCGTCGATGTCGCGCACGACGAGGGCGCCGTCGCCGTCGCCCACGGCTGCACGGGCAAGGGCAACGACCAGGTCCGCTTCGACGTCGGCATCCGCACCCTCGACCCCGCCCTCGCCATCGTCGCCCCAACGCGCGAGGAGGCGATGTCGCGCGAGATGGAGATCGAGTACCTCCAGGAGCACGGCATCGCACTCGCCTGGGAGGTCAAGGGCTCCTTCAGCATCGACGAGAACATCTGGGGCCGCAGCGTCGAGGCCGGCGTGCTCGAAGACCCCTGGACCGCGCCTCCGCCCGAGGCCTACGTCTGGACGACCGCCCCCGAGGACGCCCCCGACCAGGGTGTCGACGTCGAGATCGGCTTCGAA
The DNA here is from genome assembly GCA_009838385.1 of Dehalococcoidia bacterium. The sequence continues at coordinate 4,097 of VXRS01000208.1, forward strand.
AAGGGCTTCCCTGTGACCGTCGACGGCGAGGCGCTCGACCCGGTCGCCCTGGTCGAATGCCTCAACGACCTCGGCGGCCAGCACGGCGTCGGCCGCGTCGACCACATCGAGGACCGCCTTGTTGGCATCAAGAGCCGCGAGATCTACGAGGCGCCCGCCGCCACCATCCTCTTCGCCGCCCACCGCGGGCTCGAGACGATGACCCTCTCGAGGCAGCAGCTGAAGCTGAAGCGCGAGATCGCCGCCCAGTACGCCGAGCTCATCTACGACGGCCTCTGGTTCAGCGCCCACCACCAGGACCTCGCTGCCTATACCGCCAGCACCCAGCGCTTCGTTAGCGGGCAGGTGCGCCTGCGACTGCACCGCGGCGCCGTCACGGTGACGGGTCGCCGCGCCGAGTCCTCGTTGTACGACCGAGCGCTCGCCACCTACGACCGCGAGGACGCGTTCGACCACGCCTCGGCGGTCGGCTTCATCGACATCTGGGGGCTACAGACCCGCGTGCAGGCCCGCCAGCAGCTGCTCGATCAGCTGCCGCAGGCCCTCCGCATCGCCCAGCCCCGCGAGGAGGCGTCAGAGTGAGCGCAGCGTCCGACACGACCACGATCAGCTACCACGGCCCCGGTGATGGCGCCGAGCTCTGGGGCGGAACCCAGGCCGACTTCGTCCTCGATTGGCCAAACCGCCCCGCCCGCGAGGTCGCCGTCCTCCTGCAGGACGCCGCCGCCGAGGCGCTTGCGCAGGCGGCCTCCGCCGAGGACGGTCCCGACTTCCGTGCCGAGGCCGCCCGTGCGGTGGGCGAGGCCTGGCTGGAGGCGCAGCTCGAGCGCGATGGCCGCATCGACTCCATTGTCGTGATCTCCGCCGCCACCCTCGCCGAGCGCCCGGAGCTCGTCGCGGTGTCCCGTACGCTCGCTTCCGCCGCGTCATGACCGAGGAGCGCCGCCGCGTTCCCGTTGACCAGGTTGGCAGGAGCCGCCCGTCCCCAATCGATCCTGGAGGTCCAGAGCCCTGCGACTGCCCGCAACTCGACCGCAATGAGTGGCACGAGGTGGAAAGCGACTGGAGCGACATCGCTTTCGCGAAGATCGGCATCCCCGCCTTCCTCGGCGTCCCCATTGGCTTCTGGGCCAACCGGCGCAAGTTGGTCGCCCGCGCCGAGGCTGCCGGCCATGTCCCCGAGGACGCGATGCTGATCATGGGTCCTGGGCGCCTGCGCCGCACGGTGATGATGGAGGTGGAGGACGCCGACACCTCCCGTCGCGACATCGTGACCCCCGGCGGCGTCGTCTTCACCCGGCTGTTGCCCGCCCCCTGGGGCCAAATGAAGACCATCGTGAAGGAAACCCGCGACATGGCCCGGGAGCGTTACGGCCGCAATCCCGCCGCCATCTGGGTCTGGTATCTCACCTGCCAGACCTGCTCCTCGGAACGCAACTTCGAGACGCTCTTCGTCGCGCACTACCCGAAGCGCCCCGCAACCAGGGACGCGGGATGACGCTCACCGCAGGCTTCGCTACCATCGTGAACACGATGCATTCGATGTGGCCCGGCTCAAGGCTCGCCCTTCGACGGCCTCGCGGCGCATAGCCGGCGAGGCCTCTCCCCAGACCTGCCCCTGTGTCCTGTTGCCCGGCCCGATGTGGGCCGGACCCTCCCGCTGAACGAGGAGCTTCATGGTAGATCGCTACGACCCGCACACCATCGAGCCGAAGTGGCGCGAACGCTGGCAAGCCGATGGCATCGATCACGCCAGCGACGACGACGAGCGCCCGCCGTGGTACGTGCTCACGATGTTCCCCTACCCCTCGGGCGACTTTCACACGGGCCACTGGTACGCCATGACCCCCTCCGACTCCTTCGCCCGCTTCCGCCGCATGCAGGGGTACAACGTGCTGTTCCCCATCGGCTTCGATGCGTTTGGCCTCCCCGCCGAGAACGCCGCCATCCAGCGCGGCGTCGACCCGAAGGAGTGGACCTACGGGAACATCGAGCGCATGCGCCAGCAGCTCCGCTCGATGGGCGCGAGCTTCGACTGGGAGCGCGAGATCGTCACCTGCGACCCCGATTACTACCGCTGGACCCAGTGGTGGTTCCTGAAGCTCTACGAGCAAGGTCTCGCCTACCGCGCCGAGGCCGCCGCCAACTGGTGCCCCGGCTGCCAGACCGTGCTCGCCAACGAGCAGGTGCTCGACGGCCTCTGTGAGCGCTCCGATGATCCCGTCGAACGCCGCTTCCTCACGCAGTGGTTCTTCCGCATCACCGCCTACGCCGAGGAGCTGCTGGACTTCGGCGGCATGGATTGGCCCGAGCGCGTCACCACCATGCAGCGGAACTGGATCGGCCGCTCCGAGGGGGCCAACCTGCGTTTCCCCGTCGACGTCGCGGGCGTCGACGAGCCCCTGACCGTCTTCACGACGCGTCCCGACACCGTCTACGGGGCCACCTTCATGGTGCTCGCGCCGGAGCACGAGCTCGTCGAGCGCATCACCACCGATGAGCAGCGCGAGGCTGTCGACGCGTACGTCGCCGCCACCTCGCGTGTCGCCGAGGTCGAGCGACTCTCCACCGAGCGGGAGAAGACGGGCGTGTTCACGGGCGCGTACGCCGTCAACCCGTTCAACGGCGAACGCATCCCCATCTGGATCGCCGACTACGTGCTCGTGACCTACGGGACCGGCGCGATCATGGCCGTCCCCGCGCACGACGAGCGCGACTTCGAATTCGCCCGCGACCACGGTCTCGAAGTCGTGCCGGTGTTCGACCACCCCGAGGTCGACGTGAGCGTGCCGCTCGAGGCGGCGTTCACCGAAGGCGGCGCGATGATCAACTCGGGACCCTTCGACGGAACTCCGGCAAGCGAGGCCATTCCCGCCGTCATCGCCCACGCCGAGGCGGAAGGCGCCGGCACGGGGGCGATCACCTACCGCCTGCGCGACTGGCTCATCTCGCGCCAGCGCTACTGGGGCACGCCCATCCCCATGATTCACTGCGATTCCTGCGGCGTGGTGCCTGTACCAGAGGCCGATCTTCCCGTCGTCCTACCCGACAACGTGCACTTCGAGCCGACCGGTCAGTCGCCCCTGACGCAGATCGAGGAGTGGGTCAACGTCGACTGCCCGCAGTGCGACGCCACCGCCCGCCGCGAGACGGACACGCTCGACACATTCATGTGCTCGAGCTGGTACCAGATGCGCTACGTCGACCCCCACAACCCCGAGCGCCCCTTCTCGGCGGACGCGATGCGCCAGTGGCTCCCGGTCGACCTCTATACGGGCGGCGCCGAGCACGCCGTCATGCACCTCCTCTACACCCGCTTCTTCTGGAAGGCGGCGCGCGACATGGGCATCGTCGAGGGCGACGAGCCGATGAAACGCCTCTTCAACCAGGGCGTCATCCTCGGCCCCGATGGCAACCGCATGTCCAAGAGCCGCGGCAACGTTGTCGCGCCCGACGACCTGGTGGCGCAGCACGGCGCCGACGCCTTCCGCTGCCAGCTCATGTTCGTGGGGCCCTGGGACCAGGGCGGGCCCTACAACCCGAGCGGCATGCCCGGCATCGTGCGCTGGCTCAACCGCCTCTGGTCCGTTGCGACCGAAGCCCCTCCCGAAGCCGGCGACGGCGCCGCGTCGCGGGAGCTCGTGGCCGCCACCCACCGCACCATCCGCGACGTCAGCAACGACATCGAGGAGTTCCGCTTCAACACCGCCATCGCGCGCCTGATGGAGCTAACGACCGCCCTCTCGCGTGCGCGTGAGTCGGGAGGCGTCGACGGAGCCACCTGGGAACGCTCCGTCGAGACGCTGATCCTGCTGGCGGCGCCCCTCGCCCCCCACATCGCCGAGGAGCTCTGGGACCGCCGCGGGAAGCCCTACAGCGTCCACCAGCGGGCCTGGCCCGAGTTCGACGAGTCACTCGTCGTCGAGGAGACGGTCGAGATCGTCGTGCAGGTCAACGGCAGGGTGCGGGACCACCTCACCCTCCCCGTCGACGCCGGCGAGGACGCCGCGCTTGCCGGTGCGCTGGCGAGTGATCGCGTGCAGGGTTGGGTTGAGGGCAAGGAGCCGCGTCGCGTGATCTACGTGCCCGGCAAGCTGCTCAACATCGTCGTCTAGCGGGCGCTGAACCTCAGTTCGAGACGCGGTTCACGACCCAGATCATGAGCCAGAGCACGATGATGACGACCATTGGGCTCAGGTCGATCATCCCCGTGCGCGGCATGGCGCGTCGTACCGGGTCGATCAGTGGGTCCGTGATCTGGTGGACGAGCCGAATGAGCGGATTCGTGCGCGAAATCGGGAACCAGCTCAGTAGCGCCCGCGCCACGATCGCGACAATGAGGATGTAGAGAAAGGCCCGGAACAGGTCGGCGATGACAGGGTTCACTGGGCCGCTCCCAGCTCGCGCGAGCGTTCGCAGGCGGCGCGGACGCACGCCTCGATGAGCGCGCGGAACTCCCCGCGATCCAGCTCCGCGAGTCCCGCAGCGGTTGTGCCGCCCTTTGAGGTGACGCGCTCGCGCAGGACCGCCGGCGGGAAGTCGCTGACCTGTGCGTAGGCAGCCGAGCCGGTAAGCGTCTGCATCGTCATCGCCTCCGCTTCTTCATGGGTCAGGCCGATGGCCACGCCCGCGTCGATGAGCGCCTCGATGAACAGGAACACGTAGGCGGGGCCGCTGCCGCTCAGCGCCGTGGCCATGTCGATCTTCCCCTCGTCGTCGACGTAGAGGTCCTGTCCGATCGCGCCGAGCAGCTCGCGCACGGTCTCCCGCTGCCCCTCGTCGACCGACTCGGTCGCGGTCCAGACGCTCATGCCGGCGTTGATGGTGGCGGGCGTATTGGGCATGACGCGCACGATGCGGTCGTGCCCGAATCGCTCCGCGAGGTTCGCGATGCGGACGCCCGCCATGATCGACATCAGGAGCGCGTCGCTCGCCAGCTTTCCGGACAGGCTGTGGAGCTCCTGTGGCTTGATGGCCAGCAGCACGAGGCTCGCGCCGGCAAGCGCGTCGCCGGCCTCGTCCGCCGTGGCGACGCCGTAGCGCGCCGCAAGGTCCTCCCGGCGCTCGGCGATGAGCTCGACGACCGTCACGTCGCTCGCAGCAACCACCCCCCGGTCGAGCGCGCCCGCCAGCATGGCCTCCCCCATCACCCCGCCGCCCACGATCGCGACAGTCACGTCGTGCGCTCCCCGAAGATGGCGCGCCCCACCCGCACCAGCGTCGCCCCCTCCTCGATCGCAACCTCGAAGTCGTCCGTCATCCCCATAGAGAGCTCCGGCAACTCGAAGCGCTCAGCCAGTTCGCGCAGCTCGCGGAACACCGGCCGCACGTCCTCGGGATCGCCGGCGATCGGCGCGATCGTCATGAGGCCGCGCAGGCGCAGGTTCGCCGCCTCGCGCGCCGCCTCGACCAGCCCGGCGACCTCGTTGGGCGTAACGCCCTGCTTCTGCGCCTCGGCGGCGACGTTGACCTGCAGGAGCACGTCGCGCGGGGCGGGCCCCGCCCCGTCGAGTCGCGCCAGCAGCTTTGCCGAGTCGGCCGAGTGGATGACGTCGAAGGCCGAGGCTGCCACTTTGGCCTTGTTCGATTGGAGGTGCCCCACCAGGTGCCAGGTCGCCTCGACGCCAGCGTTCCTGGCCGCTTCGATCTTGGGCACGGCTTCCTGGATGCGGTTCTCGCCGAAGTGCCGGAGGCCTCCGGCGTGCGCCGCCCGGATCGCTTCGACCGGCTGGCCCTTGCTGACGGCCACGAGCGTCACGGAAGCGAGATCCCGGCCAGCTCGCTGGCAGGCCCGAGCGATGCGCTCGCGCACACGCTCGACGCCCGCTTCCACGTCTTGCTGCAGGGCGACCGCGCTCACGGGCTCGATCTTACTCGTGCCCGAGCGAGACCGGAGCGCCTCCTAGCCGCACTTGGTGTAGCCGCAGCTCCGGCAGACGAGGCAACCCTCGCCGTACTCAAGGACCGAGCCGCATTCGGGGCAGCCCACCCCGCTCGGGACCATGTCGCCGTGGGATAACACGGGCTCGTCCACGCCCCGGCTCTCGACGACCTCGTAGGGCGGGATGAGCGTCGGCTGCACCGCCGCTTCGCTGTCGCCGAACTTCAGCTCCAGCCAGCGGAAGATGTAGTCGGTAATGCTCGTCGCGATCGGAATCTCGGGGTTGCCCGTGGGGCCGCTCGGCTCGAAGCGGCTACCCTGCATCCTGCTCGCGAGCACCGAGACCGGCACCCCGAACTGGAGCGCATAGCTCGTCAGCATCGCCAGGCTGTCCATCAGCGCCATCACCGTCGAGCCCTGCTTGCTCACGTTTACGAAGAGCTCGCCGGGGGTCCCGTCCGCGAAGAGGCCGACGGTCATGTACCCCTCCTGCTCCCCCACGCGGAACTTGTGCGTGATCGACTGGCGCTCGTCGGGGAGGCGGCGGCGGATGGGCCGGCCCTTCTCCGCCACCAGCGCCTCGGCGGCGGCGATGGCCTCGGCGGCGGCCTCCTCGCTCTCGCTCTCCTCCTCGCCCGCGTGCTTCAGCACCTGCAGGTCGCGAGAGCCGTCGCGGTAGATGGTGATGCCCTTGCAGCCCGTGTCGTACGCCAGCTGGTAGGCGGTGGCGACGTCCTCGACCGTGGCCTCGTTGGGGAAGTTGATCGTCTTCGAGACAGCGTTGTCGGTGTGCGCCTGGAACGCCGCCTGCATGCGCACATGCGCCTCCGGGGCGATGTCGTGCGCCGTCACGAACACCTCCTTCACCCAGTCCGGCACGTCCGTGCGCTCGGCCAGGTGCCCGCCGTGGGCGAGGAAGTCGATCAGGTCGTCGCTGTAGAAGCCCTCGGTCCGGGCGATGTGCTCGAAGTGCTCGTTCACCTCGTTCAGCTCGACCCGCTTCGTGGGGTCGTCCTTGTCGAGGTAGTGCGAGCGCACGAAGGCCAGCGCGAACACCGGCTCAACGCCGCCCGAGCAGTCGGCGATGATGCTGAGCGTGCCCGTGGGCGCGATCGTCGTGCGGGTCGAGTTGCGCAGTGGCATCGGTCCCTCGCCCCCGCCGGGCCCGTACATCGACTGGCCCCACTCGGGGAAGTTGCCGCGTACGGCGGCGAGGTTGTGTGAGGCCGCGTCCGCCTCGCGCTGGATGAAGCCCATCACTTCGCGGGCCAGCGCGAGCGCCTGCTCGGAGTCGTAGGGGATGCGCAGCTCGAGCAGCATGTCCGCCCAGCCCATCACCCCCAGCCCGATGCGGCGGATGGCGAGGGAGGTCTCCTCGATCTCCTCGATCGGGTACTGGTTCATCTCGATCACGTTGTCGAGCAGGTGTACGCAGCGGTGCACCGTCGAGCCCAGACGCTCGAAGTCCACCGCCTTCGAGCCCGGCTCGCCGACCACGAAGTGGGCCAGGTTGAGCGAGCCCAGGTTGCACGAGTCGTAGGAGTACAGCGGCTGCTCGCCGCAGGGGTTCGTCGATTCGATCGGTCCCCGCCCCGGGACGGGGTTCGCACGGCCGTCGTTGATGCGGTCGATGAAGATGACGCCCGGGTCACCGTTCTGCCAGGCGTTCTCCACCATCGTCTGCCAGACCTCGCGGGCGTTCCGCTTGTCTATCGCCTCGCCCGTCTTGGGACTGATCAGGTTGTAGTCGCCGCCCTCCTCCAGCGCCGTCATGAACTCGTCCGTCACGGCCACGCTGATGTTGAAGTTCGTCAGCGTGGTCATGTCCGCCTTCATCTCGATGAAGTGGTCGATGTCCGGGTGGTCGACGCGCAGGATGCCCATGTTGGCGCCCCGCCGCGTGCCGCCCTGCTTGATCGCCTCCGTGGCCGAGTCGAACACCGTCATGAAGGACACGGGACCGCTGGCGACGCCCATCGTGCTGCGCACGCGGTCGTTCGCCGGGCGCAGACGCGAGAAGGCGAAGCCCGTACCGCCGCCCGACTTGTGGATCACGGCCGTGTCGCGGATCGCCTTGAAGATGCCGTCGATCGAATCCGGCACCGGCAGCACGAAACACGCCGAAAGCTGCTGCAGATCGCGCCCCGCGTTCACCAGCGTCGGCGAGTTCGGGAGGAAATCGAGCGAGGAGAGCAGGCGGTAGAAGTCCTGCTCGGCGGCGGTGCGATCGGCCTCCGTGCCGCCGAAGCGCAGCTCCGCCTGGGAGAGGTTGCGCGCCACCCGCTGGAAACACTGATCGGGCGTCTCGATCGGATCGCCCTTGTCGTCGCGCGCCACAATGCGACGCTCCATGACCACGACGGCGTTCTCCGAAAGCGGTGTCGCGGCGAAACCGGCGCCGGTATCGGGAGTGGGCTCGGAAGTGGTAACCATGGTGTCCTCCAGCAGGTTCCAGGTGGCGGGTCTAGGGGTAGAACATGTGTTCGGGGCGAGCAGGGTAACGCCGCTGGCCCCGGGCTGCAACCGCCATCAACTACCCTACCGTTCTCAGGATGGGCTCGGGATCACCCGAGTCTGCCTGGCGGTCTTCGTTGGGCAGCGCTAGTTGTCCGGTCTCCTCGTCGGAAGAGGGGGCGTGCCCCTCGTCTAGGGCCTGGAGAGCGTCCTTGAGCGAATCCAGATCGGCGAACGCGCGATAGACAGAGGCGAAACGAATGTAAGCGATGTGATCGATCCGCCTTAGCGCGTCGACGGCGAGCTCGCCGATGACCGAGGAAGGCACCTCAAGGCGACCGTCGCTGGTGACTCGACCTGCGATGTCGGCCACGACGGCGTCGAGTTGGTCGGCGGAGACGTTGCGCTTGGCGCAGGCGGAGCGTAATCCGGCGAGCAGCTTCTCTCTATCAAAGTCCTCCCGCCGTCCGTCCTTCTTGACTACTTGGAGGATGGAGCGAACAACGGTCTCAAGAGTGGTAAAACGCTCCCCACAGTCCGCACACTCGCGCCGCCGCCGCACGGCATTCCCTGTCCCCCGGCTGTCCGTCACGCGCGAACTGTCGGAGTGGCAGTAGGGGCAGCGCATAATAGCTCCTCAATTGTTAACGTGCCTACACGCTTGCCCGCATCATGCCTAGCCGCACGCGGGGTGTCAAGAAAAAACCGCCAGCGGGGTGTCAAGAAAAAGACCACCAAATGTAGGACTGCCTGCTGCCCAGATACAACATCTGGGCCTTTGGGCCGTACATGCAGCTCTGCTCTCTGCCTGCCACGTCAGCGGCGGCGAACCTCGTGGAACTGGCACGCTTCGGTGTCGGGCCAGGGCGCCAGCACGCCGCTTCCCGGGTGCAGGCACCGCCCCCGCCCCGTGTCGCCGGGCACGAACTCGTGGCAGTTCTCGCACGTGAGGGCCGTCTTCGCTCCGGGATTCAGGTCCTCCCGCACCGCCGCCATGAGGCTGCGTGGGCCGGGTTGCCAGGTGAGCGCCCGCATGTCGTCGTTGTATGGCGAGGCCGCGACGGCGATGGCGAAAGAGTCGTCGTCGGAACGCCGGCGCTTGCGGCGCGCTTCCGATCGCCGCAGCGCCTCCGCCCCCAGGCTCTCCCGGTCACGACGGGAACGGCGTTTGCGTCCCTTGCGACGGC
>VXRS01000275.1:0-9218 GCA_009838385.1 Dehalococcoidia bacterium
GGCGCCGGCGCCTACATGTTCGAGAACATCGACGAAACCGGGAACACGTACGTACGCAACCCCAACTACCGGGGCCATTCGACCGCCCGTGGTCGCTTCACCGACGAAGTCCCCTACATCGATCGCTGGGAGGACGCCATCATCGTCGACCAGGCCTCGCGCGAGGCGCGCCTCCTGGCCGGTGACTCTGACGTCCTCGGAACCATTGACAAGATCCAGGCGGAGCTGTTCGAAGGCGAGCAGAACGTCCAGGTCATCTCCGGCCCCGCCAACGACCACGCCATCATGGAGCTCGACGCCTACAAGTGGGCCGAGCACCCGCTGCTGCGCGAGGCGCTGTCGCTCTCGATCGACTGGGAGGGCTACATCGATATCGTCCTCGACGGTGAGGGGATCCGTGGCGCTCCCGTCGGCCCGGCGTTCTCGCAGGTGCTGCCACAGGACGAGATTCGCCAGCTCCAGCAGTTCGACCCCGAGCGCGCCCGCCAGCTCTGGGCGCAGGGTGGCGGCGACGACGTGTTCCCCGATGGGTTCGTGACCGTCATCGCGACCTTCGGCACGAGCACCCGCCACATCGAGTTCATCGCCCAGAGCATCGAGGAGAACCTCGGCGTTCCCACGCTGCTTGAGCCCGCCGACCTCGCCACCTACGTGGCGATCGCGACGGCGCCGCCGAGCGAGAAGATCTGGCACTACTTCATCGCGGGCGAGAACTCGCTCTCCACGATTCCCGACTACAACGCCCTCACCCACTACGTGCCCAACGGGTACGGCGCCATTTTCGGCGGCCTCTACACGTTCGATCATGTGCTCTCGGCGTTCTACGACGACGAGATCATCGCGGTCACGGACGAGATCGGGAGCGAGCTCCAGGGTCGCTACGACCTCCAGGGCGCGACCGTCGACCCGGAGGAGCGCAAGGAGATCCTCCAGGACATGCAGCGGTACATCTTCACGAACTTCTGCTGCGTCCTGCCTCTGCCTGTGGCCTCCGTCCAGTACTACGCCATGGGCGCCCGCCTGCGGAACGTTCCGCCCGTGCCCGACATCGCCAACAACGCGTCGATGGGCTACCGGCGCGCCCAGAACATGTGGCTCGACGGCTAGCCGCTTGAGAGAGTGGCCGGTCCCCGGCCCGCGTGGTCGGGGACCGGAGGTTCTGGGAACGGAGGAGAGGAGGAGTCATGCAGGCGTACATCATTCGCCGGCTGCTGCTCGTTCCCTTCACCCTGATCCTCATCTCCATCATCGTCTTTATCTTCATGCGGGCGGTCCCCGGCGATGCCGCCGACGTCCGCTGTGGCGCCGCCGGCAACTTCGACCAGCAGTGCTTCGATGTCGTCCGGGAAGAGCTGGGCCTGAACGAGAACAAGTTCAACCAGTACTTCAAGTGGCTGGGTGACATCGTCCTCCGGGGCGACTTCGGCTACTCCCTCTCCCAGCGCGCCCACATCAACGAGGAGATCGGAAAGCGCATCTGGAACACGGCCCAGATTGGCCTCCTCTCGATTGCCTTCACGCTCCTGATCGGCATTCCGGTCGGGATGGTCTCAGCGGTCAGGTCGGGGAAGCCGTCGGACTACATCCTTCGCTTCCTCGCCGTCATGGGACTCTCCGTACCCAGCTTCTGGATTGCGACCCTCGTAGTCATCTTCCCGGCAGTCTGGTGGGGGGTGCGTGTCGCGCCTGACTGGGTTGGCTGGGAAGAGCCGCTGACGCACCTCCAGATCCTGGCCATTCCGGCCTTCATCATCGCCCTCGCCGGCGGTGGCACCATCGCCCGAATCGTGCGCTCCTCAATGCTCGAGGTTCTCCGCAGCGATCAGGTCCGCACGGCCCGCGCGAAGGGACTCCGCGAGTCCGCTGTCGTGTCCCGGCACGTGTTCCGCCCCTCGATGATCGCGCTCTTCACCATCATCGGTCTCCAGTTCAGCCTGGTGCTGGGCGGCTCCGTCATCATGGAGAGTATCTTCAACATCCCCGGCATGGGCCTCTGGGTCATCTCCGCCGTCGGCGAACGCGACTTCATGATCATCCAGGCGGTGGTCGTCGTCTTCGCCACCTGGTTCCTCCTCATCACCCTGCTCGTCGATATCGCCTATGCGTGGGTCGACCCGCGCATTCGGTACTGATCGGAGCCGCCCGCGATGACGACCGCTGACGAGATTGCCGGCTCCCTCGGACTCGAGGCGCAACCGAGCTTCGCCCGGAGAAGGCTCAACGCGCTTGGCCGCTTCGTCGTCACGCAGCCACTGGGCACGATCGGCGCCCTCATCATCATCGTCATGATCCTGGGGTCCGTCTTCGCAGGGCAGCTCAACACCGTCGACCCGAAGACCTCGATCCGTGAGGCGGGCCCTCTCGACGCTCCCAACGGTGACAACTTCTTCGGCACCGACCGTAGCCGGCGAGATGTCTGGTCGCGTGTGCTCTACGGGGGCCGTCCCACGCTCCTCATCGGTTTCGGCGCTGTCGCCATCACCATGGGAGCGGCCATCGTGCTGGCGCTCGCCGCCGGCTTCCTGGGGGGGATCGTCGATGTCATCATCTCGCGCTTAATCGAGATCATCATCGCCGTGCCCGCCATCCTATGGCTCTTAATGTTCACTACTGCCATCGACCGCAGCGTCCAGACGCTCATGTTCTCCGTGGCCTTCACCTTCACGCCCATCGCCATCCGGCTGTTCCGGGGCAATGTCATCCAGGAGCGGTCCATCGCCTACGTGGAGGCCGCACGCGTGATCGGCGCCTCCGGCGGCCGCATCATGTTCCGCCACATCCTCCCCAACCTCGCGCCGCTGGTGATCGTGGCCGCCAGCATCACGATTCCCGCCGCGATGCTCGCGGAAGCGGGGCTCACCTTCCTCGGGCTCGGGCTCGAGCCGGGCACGCCTTCCTGGGCCCAGGACCTCGGCCCCAGCAACCGCCCCTACTTCCGCCTCGCCTGGTGGCTCGTGATCTTCCCCGGCGCCGCCCTCGCCCTTGCCGTGCTCGCCTTCAACTTCTTCGGCGATTCCGTGCGCGATGTCCTCGACCCGCGCCTCCGCGGCTCGGGCCTTATCTAGAAGCCGGGGCGCTTCGAAGCCTTACGACTGGCCCTCCAGCGATCGCAGCATCGCGCCGCCGTGGTGGTAATCCACCTCCAGCGTCACCTTGCCTGCGTCGTCGAACTCCAGGTAGGTCATCCCGTCGGAGTACCACTTCTTGCCCTTGTGCTCCGCCCCGAATGCCTCGTGGGTGACCGTTGCGCTCATGCGCCACGTGAAGGCTACGCCGTCATCGGCAGTCCAGAACTTCTCCGGGATGAGCGCCAGATCGGGGGCGCCCTCCAGGCCCCCCGCGAAGAACTCGCGGATGGCTGGCCAGCCGACCTTGTCCTCACCCGCCACGATGTCGCGCAGGATGCACTCCTCCGCGAAGAAGGGCCCGGGCGCGTCCGCATCGCCGCTGCTCCACGCCTTGAACAGTTCGATTGCCGTATCGATCTCTTGCTGTCCCGCCATAGCTCTTGTGTCTCCCTTACTCGCCCTCCCGGGCGTATGACATGCCGATGATAGTGGAGAGGTGCTGAACCATTGAGAGCTTCAGCGCCGTCCCGATTGCCGCCATGTTCGGCGCCGGGTTCGCCCCGGTGATGAAGATGCGAAGCGCCGACGTGTTGGCGCACGCCCCCTTGAACTGGTTGAACACGTCCCAGTAGGCCCACGTCTCCTTCGTGATGACGTGTCCCGTCACGTCCGCGATGTACTCGCGCCACTGTGGCGGCTCCATCACCCCGCGTCCCCGCATCCCGCCCAGGAAGAGCCAGTCCTCGTTTGGGTCTCCGATGTGCGAGAACTCCCAGTCCGTGAACGCCTGCACCTCGTCGCCCTTGTGGATGAAATTCAGCGGTCCCGGGTCGCCGTGCACCAGTGTGAGATGCAGGTCGTCCGGGGCGTTCCGCTTCAGCCACGTTGCCGCTTCCTCCAGCAGGGGTTCCGGCAGCACGCGGCCCCAGCGATGGACGTCCATCCAGCGGTCGACCTGCTGGTGGACCGCATCGACTGGCACCGAGGGGATGCGCGCGAACGGGATCTCCTTCTTGCGCCAGTCGATCTGGTGCAGCTCGTGCAGCTTCGTTACGTAGTCGCGCAGGGCCGCGTCGTTCGGCGGCCCGCTGCTCCCCTCCACCCAGTCCATCACGAAGAACGGCGTCCCGATGACCGCCGGGTCGAACTCCACGAAGCGGATGTTGGCCACGGGGAACCCCGCCGCCCGCATCGACCGCATCGTGCGCACTTCATCCAGGGTGTTCGTCCCGAACATCCCCGCCTGCTCCACCCGCAGCGCGAACGATCGCGCGACCGCCTCCCCGCCTTGCCGGTAGCTCGCGTTTACCCGGAACATGCCGCGCGAGTGCCCGATCGTGATGCGCTCCAGCGGCCCCACCTCCACACCGTCGTCCGAGGACAGCTTCGCGGACAGGTACGCCGCTATCTGCGGCCGCGCGACCTCAACGTTCAACACGGCGCGGCCTCCCGCCAAATGCCATCAGCATTGGCATCGTCTCGTTCAGGGTGTCCGTCGCCTGCTGGACGATCAGCGGGCGAAGCTGCTCCCGAATGGCGTCCGCCTCCGCCGAGTCGTTCGCGACCGCGTGGCTCAGCAGGCGGCTCGCCTGGTCGAGCACCGTGAAGCCGCGCGTCTCGCCCTCGCTTCCCTCCAGCACCGCCTCCAGCCCCGGGTGGTTCCGCAGCAGGCCGGCGATGACCGCCTCCACCGCGTCGACCCGCGCGTCGACGTGCTCGTCACCCGCGATCAGTCCCCGCGCGTACTCAAGCGTGCCCATGAGCTGGCTTGCCGCCGCCCGCGCCCAGGTGTCCTCCAGGTTGGGAAGGAGCTGGTTCTCGATCGTGTGCACCGCGCCCGCGAGCACCTCGTCGACGGTTGGTCGTTTCGCCTCCGGCATACGGCTTCGCGCTAGCCGCCGCGGAGCGCCGCAGCCGCTTCCGCCTCGCGCTCGAAGTCCCAGCCGCCGCCCCAGAGCGGATCCTTCGGGTTCTCCCCGATTTGGGCCATGCCTTCCTCCATGAACCACTCGAACGTGTGGGCGTGCCCGCTGCGGAAGTCGTACTCGTTCTTGAAGTCCATCAGGGTCTCCGCCTTGCGGATGCTCAGCACCGAGTGGTGCATGCGCCCAAAGAGGTGCCCGAACACCGGCTTGTTCTCGGGCTGGCGCCAGTTGAAGCCCATGTCCGGCAGCTTGTCCTCGGGGATGTACACGATGTCCGCCGGCTTCCCCACGATGTCGGCAAGCGTCTCCACGTAGTACTGGGTCGTCACCCCTTCGTTCGTCAGGTTGAACGCCTCGCCCTTGGCTACGTCCTGTCCGGCGATGTCGATCTGGAAGCGCACGAGGTCGTCGACGTGGCCGTACGAGCAGGTGACCAACCCCTCGTGCGGGATCAGGATGGGAAGGCCCCGCAGGAGGCGGAGGAACATCGGCGCCTCCATGTCGTAGATGTTGTTGTTCGGCCCGTAGATCGCCGCCGGACGCACCGCCGTCACCGGGAAGCCCGTCTTCCGGTGCTGCTCGAACAGCCGTTTTTCCGTGTATGCCTTGAAACCCCCGTAGGTGTCCCTGGGCTGGTCCGTGTACCCGTTCGTCTCCGGCCAGGGCATGTTCCCCGACGGCTCGTAGCACATGATCGAGCTGCAGTAGACGTAGTGCCCGATGTTCCCGTCGAGCAGGTCGATGAGGAAGTCGAGGTCCGACTTGCCCGCCACCATCACGAACCCGGAGATGTCGAACACCGCGTCGAACTCGCGGCCGCCGAGAGCGGCCTTCATCGACTTGTTGTCCGTCCGGTCGGCGATCAACCGCTCCGTTCCCGGCGGCAGGTCGACCGAGGTCACGCCCCGGTTCAGTACGGTCACCTCGTGACCGCGCGCGGCCAGTTCCTTCACGGTGCGCAGCCCCACGAACGTGGAGCCCCCGAATACCAGCGCTTTCATCGCCATCCCTCCATGTGTCTGTGAGCGTCCGCCCGCGGATCGCTACTCGAAGACGACCGCCTCATGGTGTGCAAGGCCCACATCGTCGCCGCTTCGCAGCAACGTGAAGCTCTCCGCCCAGGCGTGGTCGAACTCACGCTCCGTGCCGTCTTCCTCGACGATCTTCTGCGGGTGCGAGGCGTCCCACACCTCGCCCTCGACATGATATTCGCCGCGCCAGACGCCCTGTCCCAGGCCGTCGTTGAAGCCACCGAAGTAGCCCCCGCCCTGGCAGTACACCCAGCCCAGGTCCTCGAACTCGTAGTCGCGCTTCGTCCCGTTCTCATCCGTCAGGCTGAACGCCCCCGACTTCACCCGCTTGTGGCCGTCGGGATAGAACTCGAGGTTGTGCTCAATCTTCGTGACCTCGAGCTGCGAGTCCTGCAGCAGGATCGCGCCCTCCTGCTGGACGCGCGTCCCGTCGTTCCGATCCATCGTCTGGTAGAAGCCGCCGTGGTCCGGCATGCGGAATAGCACCCACTGACGCAGCGCCTGCGTGCGATCACGCCGGAACTGCGCTGGTGCGCCGTGCTCGCTCGGCCCGCCCCGCCCCGGCATCGACCCCCACGAGTGGTTGCGGAAGAAGAACCACTTGTCCGGCGTCGCCGTGTACGTCTTGTCGCCCACCGTCACCGATCCCTCGACCGTGCCGATGACCTCGTACACCGCCCGCGAGCGGAGGAAACGCCCGCCCTCGCGCACGTACGACGGCTGATCCTCGTACGGGACCGCCGTTGAGCGGCAGGTCAGGTCGCAGGAGATGCCGTAGTCGTTCTCCTCCAGCACCAGCCGCACCGTCTCCATCGGCTCGACGATATCGATGCGCAACGGCCCGATGCCGTTCGTGTTGATATCCGACCGCAGCCTGCGCGAAAGCCGGATGTTGTGCTGCTTCCCCTCGTGGCGAATGCAGACGAACCCGTCGATCACGTCGTTGTTCGTGTAGAGCCGCACCAGCCCGATGAGTTGGATGTTGCCGTCCATGTCGCACAGGCAGATGTAGTGGCCGTCGTTCCAGTGCTTGTCCGTCGCCGCCACGGAGCCGAACGCTTCCGTGATCTGGTGCACGGGGTGTTCGTCGAAGTTCGTCAGCCCGTACTGGCTCATGGCGATGTCCCTTCCAGTGCGCTCCGGCGGCCTAGTCGTGGGCCAGCTCGACCAGCGGTGCGAAGAAGTCGACCTGGTCGATCCAGTTCTGCGGGCTCGGGCAGGGCTCCCAGAACCCCGTCTCGATGATGACGTGCTCGATCCCGGCTTCCTTCGCTTCCTCAACCCTCGGCTTCATGTCTTCGACTGTGCCGCTCCACGACATCGGCCCGAAGAAGCCGCCGTGCCAGGGCTCGATGCCCGGCATGGTGGGGTTGGCGAAGATGCGCATGTAGTTCTTCAGCGGCCCGCGGCCGTACTCCGCGGCGAGCGCGTTCAGTCCGGCCATGCCCTGCATCACCATGTCCGGCGGCGCGCCTGCGGGGTTCCAGGCGTCGGCCAGCTCGGCGATGCGCCGCTGGCCCTGCGGGTTGCCGCCGCCACCCATCGCGATCTCGATCTGCGGCTCGCCCGCCGCGTTGCGCTGGATCGGCTTCGGCGAGCTGTCGGCTCGCGGCACGTCGAAGAACTCCCCGTGGTACTCGACCGGGTCCGGCAGCCAGCACGCCTTCAGCGCCCGCACGAAGTCCGTCATGCGAGCCCCGCGCTGCGTGAAGGGCGTATCCATGTGGTCGTACTCGTCCTTGCTCCAGCCGAGTCCGAGCCCCGCGATGACGCGTCCGCCCGAGAGGATGTCGAGCGTCGTCAGGCGCTTCGCCAGAAGCATCGGCCGGTAGTAGGCCGTCACCAGGATCGAGGTGCCGATCTGCACCCGCTCGGTCGCCGCCGCCACGAACGCCAGCAGCTCAATCGGCGAGAGCATGCAACGGTACGGGTCCGGCATCTTCAGCTCCGTGGGGCCGCCCGCGTAGCCGACCTGCGGGTCCTCCGGGACCATGAAGTGGTCCTGGACCCAGAGCGAGTCGAAGCCCGCGGCTTCGGCGTTTCGGGAGAATCCGAGCACCGCCGTGCGGTCCGCGTGGGGGTTGAGCTGGGGCAGGCAGAGTCCGATCTTCATGCGCGAAATCACCGTCCGTCAGAAGTGCGCGCAGTCTACCGGGTTTCCCCGGGCCGCGATTGCGCTGCCGGTCCTGTACGGGAGTCGAGCGTGTAAAGGAGGCTTGACAAGACTGCGGGTGTCAAGGATACTTGACTTCGGAGGATGTCATGCAACCCGACCAGCGTGCTGCCAGAAGGCAATTCCTCCGCGTCTTCCTCGTCGCGAGTCTTGTGTTCGTGGGCTTTGTCTTCCTCTCCGACTTCGTTGTCGATGCGAATGAGGGCGCCAGTTGGCGCTACGCTGTCGCGCTGCTACCGGTGGCCCCAATTGCCGCGTGGGTCTTCGCCTCGGTGCGCTACCACCGGCTCCTCGACGAACTCCAGCAGCGCATCCAGCTTGAGGCCATGGCCTTCGCATTCACCGGTACTGCCGTCATTACGGCCGGCTACGGCTTTCTCGAGTTTGCAGGGCTTCCGCGCATCGGTTGGGTGTGGGTGTGGCCCTTGATGGGTGGTCTGTGGTTCGTCACCGACTGGCTCGTCAGACAGCGCCGGTTGTGAGGAGGTAAGCCATGTTGGAACAGGACATTGCCAAGCGAATCTACGACCGCTGGGTGTGGGTTGCGTTCATCGTCTACTCGGGATTGCTCGCCGGCGTCATCACCGTCATGCAAACGTACCCGGACGCGCCCTGGCGGTACGCCGTGGCCGTCACGCCAATGATCCCGTGGGTCTTCATCGTGGGGGCGTACGTGCGCTACTACCGCCGCATGGACGAACTCCATCAGCGCATGGCCCTCGAGGCCTTCGCGTTCGCCTTCGCCGGGACCGCGCTTCTCACGTTCACGTACGGCTTCCTCGACTTCGCCGGCGCGCCCCGCATCAACTGGTGGTTTGTCTGGCCCCTCATGGCGGCCCTCTGGATCATCGGCGGCTTCGTCGCGAGGAAGCATTGGCTGTGAGGAACACCCTGCGCGAGCTCCGCGCCGAGCGCGGCTGGACCCAGGCCGACCTCTCCGAGGAACTCGGCGTCAGCCGCCAGACGGTCAACGCCATCGAGACCGGCAAGTACGACCCCAGCCTTCCCCTCGCCTTCCGCA
>VXRS01000275.1:9318-13386 GCA_009838385.1 Dehalococcoidia bacterium
GTCAACGCCATCGAGACCGGCAAGTACGACCCCAGCCTTCCCCTCGCCTTCCGCATCGCCGCCCTCTTCGACCGCCCCATTGAGGCCATCTTCCACCCCGACGCCTCCTGATCTCCGGCTTGGCCCATGACGGATGGAGGCACCTAATTGATACTAAGTATCATTTAGGATACGGTCTCCGCTGCCGGCAGCCTGCGGGCTCCGGAAATTCTGTTCTGCCTTTGGAGGCACTCTCCCCGTGAGATTCCCGATTGCCCTCGCGGCCACCTTGGCCGCCGCCCTTCTCGTCGTCGCCTGTGGTGGCGACTCCAGCCCCGAGCCACCCGCCGCCACCGACGCCCCCACCCAGGCCCAGGAAGTCGCCGAGGACGACCACGCCGACGATGGCCACATGGTCGCGCACGCCGAGGCCGGCCGCATCATCGTCACCGACGGCGCCTCGCCCTACGCATCCGTCATCGAGCTCGGTTCCGACCTCGTGGTGCAGGGAGCCTTCGAGGTTGCCGCGCCCAACGCCCGCGTCTACACCGGGCTTGGAGGCCGCTACGTCTTCGTCATCGCTCGCGGACCCGAGGATGCCGACGACCGCATCCACGTCTTCGATGGTGGCATCTACAGCGTCCCCCACGGGGACCACGAGGACCTCGTCACGGGTCCCCTCACCCGTCTCCTCGACATCGCCGATGAGCTCCCCATCCACTTCACGTCCGTCAACGGCTGGGTCGCGGTCTTCGCCGACTCCCATGGGCACGTCTTCCTCTTCGAAGAGGAGGGCCTTGCCGCTGGCCGCAACGGCTACGAACCACGTGTCCTCGAAGCCGGCCCGCACCACGGCTCCGCCGTGGCCCTCGCCGGCGACCGCTTCATCGTCTCCACGAAGAACCCCGACAACGCTGAGGATCCCCTCCCCGTCGGCGTCGAGGTCCGCGACCTCAACGACAACGTCATCTACGACGCCAGCAACCGCTCCTGCCCCGGCCTCCACGGCGAAGCGCACAGCGCCCCCGGCGTCATGTTCGGCTGCGTCGGCGGCGTCCTTCTTTTCCAGCAGGACGGCGACGCCCTCAGCCACGTGTTCATCCAGAACCCCGAGGAGATGCTGGAGAACGCCCGCGTCGGCAGGGTCTACGGTCACCACGAGGCCGGCACCTTCTTCGTCACCGCCTCCTATCGCACTGAGCAAGGTTGGGGACAGGACGGTCTCTGGTTCATCGACCCCGCAAGTGGAGCCTTCACCCGCTTGATGGATGAGTCGTCCACGGCCGGCTTCGGGCCCCACGGCGAGCGCTTCTTCGTCTTCACCGCCGATGGCGTCCTCCATGTCTACGATGCCGGCACTGGCGAATTCGTGACGAAGGCCGCCCTCCTTGGCCCGGGCGCCGAGCAACCCCCGGCCATGATCTTCGTCGGCGAGGACCTCGTCATCACCGATCCGGCCAACGGGCTCGTGAAGCGCTTGAGCCTCGACACTTTCTCAACGGTCGACGAGTGGGAGGTGGGTGGAATGCCTGCCAACCTTGCCTACGTTGGCCTTGCAGGGGACAGCCATTAGCCGCTGGTCCCGTTAGAGGGGGAGTGCCGGGCGAAGTCCCCTCGCCCGGAGCTCCGCTACGAGAAGCCGCCCCTTAGGCATGGAGGGCGGCTTTCTCGTGTGCGGCCCCTACCAGTACGACCCCGTACACTCCCCGCCGTAGCCCGCAACTCGGGCAGGGAGCGTTCGGCATGGGACTCCTCGACGGCAAGAAGGCGATCATTCTGGGGGCCTCCAGCGGCATCGGTTGGGCCATCGCCGAGCGCTTCGCCGAACACGGCGCCGAACTCATCATCGCCGCCCGCCGCCAGGAGAACCTCGAGAAGCTCGCCTCCCAGATCGGGGCCACCCCCATCCGCTGCGACGGCCGCGACTACGACGACCTCAAGGCCCTCGCCGACGCTGCCATCGACAAGTGGGGCAACCTCGATATCGCCGTCAACTCCGCTGGCATCGTCCGCTTCAACCTGATCAAGGACATCACGCCCGAGGAGCTCCATGAGGTCGCCGACATCCAGTACTTCGGCTTCATCTACTTCATGAAGCACATGGGCAACGCCCTGGCCGCCACCGGCGGGGGCTCACTCATCAACATCACGTCGAGCACGGCCATCTCCATCCCCATTGGGCTCACGCCCTACTCCGCCGCCAAGGCCGCCATCAACTTCGCCACCAAGATCGCCGCCCGCGAGTTCGGCCCCGACCAGGTGCGCGTCAACGCCGTCGCCCCCGGTTTCGTCCCCACCGCCATGAACGCCTACGGCGGGGGCGGCACCCCCATCGACGAGGCCCGCGTCGACCTCCCCGAGGACTCACCCTCTGCCAAAGCCTTCATCGAGCAGACGCCCCTCGCCCGCATCACCACCGTCGACGATTGCGCCGACGTCACCCTCGCGGTCGCCAGCGACCTCTTCGGCGACATCACCGGGCAGGTCATCCCGGTCGAGGGCGGCAACCACCTCCTCCGCCTGCCCTAGGAGAGCGCCGCGCTGCCGCGCGGCTGAGTGGAGCGGCGGGCTCTCGCCCGCCTGAGAAGAGCGCTCGGCGCTTCGCGCCATCGCTGAGTTGAGCGCTCGCTTCGCTCGCTGAGTGAGGTCCCCGTTCGGGGCTGGCCTGAACCTGCAGTGGCCCACTCAGGCGGCGTAGCCGCCGCTTTCCTCAGCAAGCGACGCAGTCGCGAGCGCTCTCCTCAGCCGCGCGCCAGCGTGGCGCTCCACTCAGCGAGCGTAGCGAGCGCCCTACTCCGTCAGCCAGCCGCCGTCGACGTTCAGGTAGATGCCGTTGATGTAGTCCGCCAGCGGCGAGCACACGAACGCCACTGCGTTCCCGATCTCCTCCGGCTTCGCCCAGCGACCCGCCGGGATGCGCGCGATACGGTTCGCCACCGCGTCCGCGAGCCCGTTGCCGGTCAGCTGGATCGTCGCGTTCGGGTCGAGCGGGGGCGGGTCGCCCGGGTTCACCCAGGTCGCGCCCGGGGCCACCGCGTTCACGGTGATGCCGGTGCGGCCCAGCTCCAGCGCCAGCGCGCGCGTAATCTGCAGCACCGCCGCCTTCGAGCCGTCGTAGGTCACGCCCACGCCCGGCGAAACCGCCTGCGTCGAGGCAATGTTGACGATGCGTCCGCCATTCCCTGCCGCCAGCATCACCCGCGCCGCCGCCTGGCAGCCGTAGAACACGCCGTCGACGTTGACCGACCAGAGGATGCGCCACATCTCCGGCGTGATGTCGGCGATGCCTCCGCCGTACTCGCGGTAGACGCCCGCGTTGTTCACGAGGATGTCGAGGCTGCCGTGGTCGGCCACGATCTGGTCGATGGCCGCGTCGAAGGCGTCCTGGTCGGTCACATCGAGCGGCAGCGCTGCCGCCCCCAGCTCCGCCGCCGTCGCCGCCGTCGTGTCCGGGTTCAGGTCCGAGACGACGACCGTCGCCCCGCACTCGCTGAGCACCGTTGCGATGCCCTTGCCGATGCCCTGTCCGCTCCCGGTGACCAGCGCCACCTTGCCCTGGAGGTCGATCTCCTTCGCCATGTCCGTTCCTTTCGCTGTGCGGTTTGCCGTCCTTGGTCGGCGAATCCTACGCCGAGATGGTGCGCTCTTCCGACCATTTCCCCTCGAGATTGCGCTCGACGATCTTCCACTCGCCCTCGCGCCGCTCGAAGCGGTCGATGTACGTGCCGCCCATGACCCAGATCGTGCCCTCGGCGCTGACATGGCTTGCCTGCACGTAGGTGCACGCGGAGGCCCGGTCGCCGTCGAGCGTGATGTCGTAGTTCCCCAGCAGGTGCTGCGTGTGGGCGTAACGCGAGAGCACGCCCTCCGCGTACGTCGCGGCCTCGTCGGGCGTGAGTGCCTCACCGTAGTGCACGACGGCGTCGTCGCTGAAGCACGTCCGGAAGCGCTCGTAATCCTTCGCGTCCAACGATGTCGCGTAGCGGTCGATGACCGCGACGATCGCCTGCCGGTCGGCGAGCTGCTCTGCGCTCAGGTCCAAGCCTGCGTCCTCTCGAGGGGCTCCGACCCCAGCGTCGCCGGCCAGAG
>VXRS01000214.1 GCA_009838385.1 Dehalococcoidia bacterium
GGTACAAGGAGGGCGACCTCGACCTCGACGCGCTCGTGACCGCCAGCTACGAGCTGGACCAGATCAACGAGGCCACCGACGCCCTCGCCGCCGGCCACATCTCGGGTCGCTCCATCATCCAGCTGTAGCCGCGCCGAACCTCAGCGCAGCTTCCGGATGGGAGACCAGACGAGAAGCAGGAGACCCGCGACGCCGCCAGCGATTGAGCTGGCGACGATGGCTACCTGTGGTCCCCACAGGGTCGCGAGCAGCCCGGTCTGCGCGATGCCGATGGGCATCGAGGCCGCGAACATGAGCGAGTAGACCCCCATCACGCGGCCCATCACCGCCTGCGGCGTGTTCTCCTGCAGGAGGGCGAGGCTCAGGTTCATGAAGATCGCGGCGGGCGGCCCGATGGCCAGCAGCGCCACGACCGTCAACCAGGGCGTCTCACTCAGCCCGAAGAGCACAAGGGGCGGCGCCGCCAGTACCGGGGAGAGTGCCACCAGCAGGCCTCTCCGGGGGAGGGGCCGGAGCGTCATCACGGCCGAACTGACGATCATGCCCGCCCCGAAGGCGGCGAAGAGGATGCCGACCCAGTGGTCCCCCAGCTTCAGCACATCCTCCACGATGAGCAGCATCGTCACCGTGATGGGGCCGCCGAAGAAGACTCCGAGCATCGCCGACAGGATGAGCAAGCCGAGGATGGCTCGCGAGCGAACGACGTACTTGAGCCCTTCAGTGAGGTCGCCGCGAATGCTCCCGTGCTCCGCCGGCGCTTCCGGCCGGTATTTCCGGAGCATGAGGAACAGCAACGCGCCCGCGGCCAGCAACCCCGTCTCGAGTGAGAAGGCCGCGGTCAGACCCGCCATTCCCGCCACCAGTCCGCCCAGTGCCGGTCCGACAAAATCGGAGGCCGCGAGAAAGCCCACGTTCCCGATGATCACGGCGTTCTGCAGCTGGGGCCGCGTCACGAGCTGCGGCAGCACTCCCATGCGTGCAGGATTCTCAAACGCCCCCACCGCACCGATCACGGCCGAGAGAAGGAACACCGGCCACAGGATCGTCACCGATGCGGCCGCAAGTACCAGGTAGACCGCAGCGACCACTGCCGCCACTGCGGTCGCCCGGACGAGGATCAGGCGCGCCTCCATCCGATCGGCCAGCACGCCGCCGAACAGCGTCAGGAACACGCCTGGAAGTTCTTGAATCATGAGCGCGCCCGCGATTGCTGCGGCGCGCTCATCCGGCTCAACGCGATCGCGGATGAAGAGCGGTACCGCCACGATCTGGATGCCGACCCCCAGCGCCATCACCACCGACGCCGTCAGCCACGCCCGGTAGTCGCGGCTCGCGAAGGGGTTGCGGCTTCCCGCAGCCGGTTCCTCGGGCTCAACGCCCTCAATGGCTTCCGTTTCGACCTCGGTTCCTTCCGGCATCGTCAGCGCAGCTTCCGCACGGGGAGCCAGATCAGCAGCGCAATCCCGGCGACCCCGCCGGCGGCTGCGCTTGCCACGATGCTGGCCTGAGGCCCGATCAAGCTGGTGACGAGTCCGGTCTGCGCGTACCCGATCGGCGCGGAGGCCACGAACATCAGGGAGTAGACCCCCATCACGCGCCCCATCACCGCTTCCTCGGTCTGCTCCTGCAGCAGCGCCAAGCTCAGGTTGGTGAAGATTGCCGCCGGCGGCCCGATCGCCAGCAGGGCTGCGACCGTCAGCCAGGGCGTCTCGCTCAACCCGAACAGGACCAGCAAGGGGGCGCCAACGACCGGCGAAAGCGCCAGCAACAGCCCTCGCCTGGGGAGTGGCCGCAAGGTCATCAACGCCGAGCTAACGATCATGCCGGCCCCGAACGTCCCGAAGAGGATGCCCACCCAGCGGTCTTCGAGCATCAGGACGTCCTCCACGACGAGGAGCATGTTCACCGTGAGCGGACCCGCATAGAAGATCCCGGGCATCGCCGCGAGGATCAGCAGCCCGACGATGTTGCGGGAGCGGCGAACGTAGCGCAGTCCCTCAAGGAGCTCGGTTCGCACGTCGTGTCGTTCGGGTACTCGCGGCTCGTAGTGGCCCAGCGTCAGGAACAGCAGCGCTCCCAGCGCCAGCAGTCCCGTCTCGAGCGCGAATGCGGCGGTCAGCCCGGCGTCTCCGCCGACGAACCCTCCCAGCGCCGGCCCCGCGAACTGGCCCGCCGCGAGGAACCCCACGTTCCCGAGGATCACGGCGTTCTGGAGCTGCGGGCGCGTGACCATCTGTGGCAGGACGCCCTGCCGCGCTGGTTGCTCGAAGGCCGCCACCGCCCCGACCGCCGCCGAGAGCGCGAACACCGGCCACACGATCGTCACTTCGGCCGCCGAGAGCACTACGTACACGGCCGAGACCGTCGCCATCACTGTGGTTGCGCGGAACAGGAGCAGACGCGGCTCGATCCGGTCGGCGATGACCCCGCCCAGCAGCGTCAGGAACACGCCCGGCAGCGTCTGGATGATGAGCGCCCCTGCGATCACCGCCGCCCGTTCGTCCGGCTCGACGCGATCCCGGATGAACAGCGGCACCGTCACGATCTGGATGCCGACGCCGAGCGCCGTCACCACCGACGCCGTCAGCCACGCCCGGTAGTCGCGGCTGACAAACGGATTGCGAGGGCCAGTCTCGGGGGCGGCTTCGGCGCTCACGCGAGGGTTGCCGTTCTCGTCGCGTTCACGCTCCGGGTGCTTGCCGGTCGCATCCATCTAGTGTGGCACGCGGGGGCGTTATCCTCCCGAACGTCATGAGTGCCTCCATCGTCATCGCCCACGCCGCTGCCGCCGGTGAGGCGCCCGCCAACACCCTCGCCGGTGTTCGCGCCTCCCTCGCGAGCGCCGCCGCCATGGAGATCGACCTCCACCTCTGCGCCGACGGCGTCCCTGTCCTCCTTCACGACCACACCCTCGACCGCACCACCAACCTCTCCGGCCTCGTCGCCGACGTGCCCCTCGCTGACCTCGCCCGCGCTGATGCCGGCGAAGGCGAGCCCGTGCCATCGCTCGACGAGGTGCTCGACCTCGTCGATGGCCGCATCGAGGTCATGTGCGAGATGAAGGTCGCACCCGACCGCCCCGAAGAAGGCCCCGCCCTCCTCGACGCCACCCTCGACGTCATTCGACGCCATGGTGCCGAGTCCTGGACCGCCCTCCACTCCTTCGACCACGACCTCGTCGAGCGTGCCCGGTCCCTCGCGCCGGAGATCGACGCGGCCTTCATCGTCGCCCCGATGGGCGGCGCCGGGCTGAAGGCGCTCTGCGCCCGCGCGAATGAGCACGGCGTCGGCGCCATCTCCCTCTTTCACGCGGTCGTTGGGCCGCACGCCTCGGATGCCACCCGTAGCCACGGTCTGCAGCTCTGGGCCTGGACGGCCGACACCCCTGCGGACTGGGCCCGCCTCGCCGGCGCAGGCGTCGACGGCATCATCACGAACCAGCCTGCCGCCCTTCGCGCCTGGAACGAGGAGCAGGACCCCTCCTGACCGCCGCCCCGGCGGGGCCGTTCGCAGACAACATAGGGCTTCACCCTTATGATCGTGCGCCGTGCGGGCGGCTTCAGGCCGCCCAGTCTTCCGAAGGATTGTTCATGAAGGAGATCGACTACCTGGCGCCCTCCTCGCTCGGCGAGGCGTACGCCGCCCTCCAGAACGGCAAGACCTCGGCCTTCCTCGCTGGCGGTACCGACATCATCGTCCAGCTCCGTGAAGGCCGGAAAGAGGTCGACCAACTTATCGACGTCAAGCACATCCCCGAGCTCGTGAGCTACGCCTGGACCGACGACGGCGGCCTCGTGATCGGAGCGTCCGTGCCTTTCGCCGAGATCTACGAGGACGACGAGATCGTCCGCCGCCTGCCCTGCGTCATCGACTGTGCGACGCTCGTCGGCGGCATCCAGATCCAGAGCCGTGCCTGCTTCGGCGGCAACATCGGCAACAGCGGCCCCGCCGCCGACACCGTCCCCGCCCTCATCGCGCTCGGCGCGACGCTCACGCTCGGCTCGGCAGACGGAACGCGTGACCTCCCCCTCGAGGACTTCTTCACCGGCCCCGGCCAGAACGTCCTCGGCCCCGGGGAGCTGATCATCACGATCAACATCCCGCCGCAGCCCGCGAACTCGGGTTCTTTCTTCCATCGCTTCATTCCCCGCAACGAGATGGACATCGCCGTCGTCAACGTCGGCGCCCGCATCGACCTTGATGCCAGCGGGGATCGCATCGAAGGGGCTCGTATCTCCGTCGGCGCCGTCGCCCCCGTGCCCCTCTTCGTCGCGGCTGCCGGCGACGCCCTCGTCGGTGAGACGCCGACCGAGGACAGCTTCGCCCGCGCCGCCGACATCGCCGCCGAGGCGGCTACCCCCATCACCGACATGCGCGGCTCCATCGCCCAGCGCGTGCACCTCACGCGCGTCCTCACCTACCGCGCCCTCGACCGGGCGCTCGAACGAGCCCGGGAGGCCTAGCCCATGCCCCGTCGCACCCACATCCAGACCACCCTCAACGGCGAGGAGATCGACTTCCTCTGCGAGCCCCGCCAGAGCCTGCTCGAAGTCCTGCGCGACGAGCTCGGCCTGACCGGCACCAAGGAAGGCTGCAACAACGGCAACTGCGGCGCCTGCAGCGTCCTCATGGACGGCAGGGTCGTGAACTCCTGCTGCGTCCTCGGCGTCGAAGCCGAGGGCTCCGACGTCGTCACCATCGAGGGCGTCGCCGACGGTGACACCCTGCACCCGCTCCAGCAGTGCTTCCTCGAAGAAGCCGCCCTCCAGTGTGGCGTCTGCACCCCCGGGTTCATCGTCGCCGCCAAGGCCCTGCTTGATAGCGAGCCGGATGCCGACGAAGGCCGCGTCCGCCACTGGCTGGCCGGCAACCTCTGCCGCTGCACCGGCTACGACAAGATCGTCCGCGCCGTCCTCAAGGCGTCCGAGATGGAGGAGGTCTCCGCATGACAACCACCGAGAAGCCTGACTACAAGGTCATCGGCACCCGTCCCATCCGCCCCGACGGCGTCGAGAAGGTCACGGGCAAGGCGCTCTACGGCGCCGACATCCACCTTCCCGACCTCGTCCAGGGCGCCGTCCTGCGCAGTCCCCACGCGCACGCGCGCATCCTCTCCATCGATACGAGCGCGGCCGAGGCCATGCCCGGCGTCCTCGCCGTGGTGACCCACAGCGACCTGCCCGTCGTCGCCGACAAGGTGCTCGATATGGGCGAAGGCGCTTCCACCGCCTCCGACATGAGCAAGAACGTGCTCGCCGCCGACAAGGCGCTCTACCGCGGTCACGCCGTCGCCGGCGTCGCCGCCACCAACGTGCACGACGCGCTCACCGCCATCGAGGCCATCAAGGTCGAGTACGAGGTGCTCCCGCCCGTCCTCAACGTGCAGGACGCGATGCGCGACGATGCCCCGCTGCTCGATGCGAGCCGCCACACCAAGACTCCGACCGGCGAGGAGTCCGAGAACGCCAGCAACGTCGCGGCTCACAACCGCTTCGAGGGTGGCGATGTCGAGGCCGCCTTTGCCGATGCGGACATCGTCGTGGAGCGCGAGTTCGACACGAAGATGGTCCACCAGGGCTACATCGAGCCCCACAACGGCACCGCCAACTGGAACTCCGACGGCACCCTGACCGTCTGGACGAGCACGCAGGGCGCGTTCGCCGTCCGTGGCGCGCTCGCCGAGCTGCTCCAGTTGCCCGTCTCCCGCATCCGCGTCATCCCCATGGAGATCGGCGGCGGCTTCGGCGGGAAGATCGGCGTCTACCTGGAGCCCGTCGCGGCGCTGCTCTCCCGCAAGTGCGGCCGCCCCGTGCAGCTCACCATGGACCGCACCGACGTCTTCCAGGCCACCGGCCCAACCAGCGGCGGCCACATGAAGGGCAAGATCGCCGTCAAGGACGGCAAGATCACCGCCGCCGAGGTCAGCCTCGCCTTCGAGGCGGGCGCTTTCCCCGGCTCGCCCGTCATGGCCGGCGCCATGTGCATGCTCTCCCCCTACGAGGTGGAGAACTTCAAGGTCGATGCCTACGACGTCGTCGTGAACAAGCCGAAGGTGGCCGCCTACCGCGCTCCGGGCGCGCCTAACGCCTCCTTCTGTGTGGAGCAGCTCATCGACGAGCTCGCCCGCGAGACCGGAGCGGACCCGCTCCAGTTCCGCCTGAGCAACAGCGCCCGTGAGGGCACCCGCATGATTACCGGCGTCGCCCACCCCCGCATCGGGCAGGAAGAGACGGTCCAGGCCGCCCAGGCCTCCGACCACTACAACTCCCCGATCGAGGGGCCGAACCGGGGTCGCGGCGTTGCCGGCGGCTTCTGGTTCAACGCGGGCATGCAGTCGTCCGTCGTCGCCTCCGTCAACCCGGACGGCACGGTCAACCTCATCGAGGGCTCGACCGACATCGGCGGCACCCGCGCCGCCCTCGCCATGCAGCTCGCCGAGACCCTCGGCATCGAGTACGACAGCGTCCGCCCCACCGTCGTCGACACCGACTCCGTCGGCCACAACGACGTGACCGGCGGCTCGCGCACCGCCTACGCCAGCGGCCAGGCCGTGTACGAGGCCGGTCTCGACATCCAGCAGCAGATGGTCGCCCGCGCGGCCCAGCTCTGGGAGTGCGAGGCCGAGGACGTCGAGTACGCCGACGGCGCCCTCCGGCACACCTCCGACAGCGAGAAGACGATGACCTTCGCCGAGCTGGCGGGGAAGCAGATGGAGACCGGCGGCCCGCTCCAGGGTCGCGGCAGCGTTGTCGCCCGCAGCCCCGGCGCCGCGTTCGGCGTCCACGTCGTCGATGTCGAGGTCGACCCCGACACCGGCAAGGTCGACATCCTCCGCTACACGATCGCCCAGGACGTCGGCACGGCCGTGCACCCCGCGTACGTCGAGGGCCAGATGCAGGGCGGTGTCGTCCAGGGCATCGGCTGGGCGCTCAACGAGGAGTACTACTACGGCGAGGACGGGCGCATGGAAAACGCCTCCTTCCTCGACTACCGCATGCCCACCAGCCTCGACCTCCCGATGATTGACACGATCATCGTCGAGGTTCCTAACCCCGGACATCCGTACGGCGTCCGCGGGGTTGGTGAGGTGCCGATCGTGCCGCCGCTGGCGGCCATCGCCAACGCCGTCCACGATGCCACCGGGCATCGCTTCACGGAGCTGCCCATCTCCCCGCGCCGCGTGGTGGAGGAGCTCCACAACCTGCAGTAGTCCGGTGGCGACGGTTCTCATACCGTCGCCGCTGCGCTCGCTCTGCGCCGGCGCCGCGACCCTCGAGGTCGCGGGCGCCACGCTCGGCGAGGTTCTCCGCGCCATCGACGTCCGCTGTCCCGGCTTCTACGAGCGCGCCGTCGAGGACGGACGCGTGCGTCCCGAACTCTCCGTCGCCCTCAACGGCCACGCCTTCCGCTACGGCCTCACCGAACCCATCGCCCCCAACGACGAGGTCACCATCGTCCCGGCGATAGGGGGTGGCTAGCGGTGGCTACTGGGCTTGCTCCCCTATTTCGGCCATGAGATGCCGCAGAACCCCGGCAACGACGTGATCCACGTCGGGCCCCTCCTTGCCGAGGTCGGCGTAGGGGATGCTGGTCGCGATATCAGCCAGGGGGGCCCCATTGAGTGTCACGACCCGTGACACTTGCTCTCTGCTGAACTTCCACCCCACGGTGAGGTGCATGTCAAAGTCGGCTGGCTGGGTTCCTGTGTAGCTGGTGAACCGGTACTCCTGTCCCAACTCAATCGGGCGGTCATCTCTCAATTGGAAGCCGCGGCCTGTGCCGAGCCAGTTCTTCGTGCCTTCCCAGTTCCCGGGCTCAAAGAGTTGCCCGCCACCCAGGCTGTGTTGGTCACGTTTGGCATAGCTGGAACTGGAGAACCAACGGAAGAGCTCCCTTCCCAGGTGCAGACAGGCAGGGTCCAGCGCCTCAAGCGTCGGGCGAATGTGACTCAAACAGGAGGAGTCAAGTCTCTCGAGGTCGGATTCATCCGGCTCTGGTCCGGTCCGCTCCCTCACAAAGGCGGCGACCTCCTGGTCGACATCGAAACGCTCAAGCGAACCAGCAAGCTCAGCCAGTGGCACAACCTCACAGTCGCTCCGGGACTGCCGCGCTGGTCCGCCGTACACTACGGTCTTCTCGGTGACGGTCGGCACGAGTTCTCCCACGCGGTTGATGGCCGTGAAGTAGTCAGAAGCCACGGTTGAGCCCGACTTGGCCTCTATCGCGCTGATCCCATGGCCCGTCTCGTAGAACAGGTCGCACTCCAGACCCGTCGAGTCCCGGAAGAAAGAGAGGTTTGGCTGCTGGCCTCGATTGAAGCGGTGCTTCAATGCCTCGGTGACAACAACATTCTCAAAGAGCGCCCCACGGAGCGGGTGAGTGGCTACCTGATCCGGACTCTCGATCCCGAGCAGGTAGCTGGCGAGGCCGACGTCGTAGAAATACAGCTTGGGGGACTTGACCAGTCGCTTTCGGATGTTTGCGTGAAACGGGGGAAGCTGGAAGACGATATAGCTGGCTTCGAGAATCGTGAGCCACTCCCGCGCTGTCGTGTGGGACACCCCTGCGTCGGAGCCCAGGGAGCTCAGGTTGACGAGCTGTCCCACGCGCCCCGCGCAGAGCCTCAGGAAGCTCCTGAAGGCCGAGAGGTTGCGGATGGCGCCAAGGCGACGTACGTCGCGCTCGACGTAGGTCTCGAAGTAGTCGCCGAGCGCCTGTCGCGGGTCAAGGCCCTGGTCAAGGATGCGGGGGTAGAACCCGGTGAAGACCATCTCGTCGAGCGCGTCGCTCGCGCCCGTCCGGCGCCGTTCGCGGAGCGAGAAAGGCAGCAGGCGCAGCAGCGCCGTGCGGCCGGCAAGCGACTGGTTGATGGCATCGGAGAGCCTGAACTGCTCGCTCCCGGTGAGGACAAACAGGCCGTTCCCGCCCTTCTCGTCAGCAAGGACCTGGAGATACGACAGCAGCTCCGGCACATGTTGTATCTCATCGATGATCACGCCTTCCCCCCACTGCGAGAGAAAGCCGCGGGGGTCGGACTCCGCGAATTCTCGCTGATCCGGGGCCTCAAGGTTGACATATTTGAGATCGGGGAACGCTTGCTGACATAAAGTGGTCTTGCCGGCCTGGCGCGGTCCCGTCACAGTGACGAACGGATACTGGTCGAAGGATGCCTTCAGGCGGCTGCTGATTTCGCGGTCAATCACCCGACCAAGTTACTACAGCGCCTTGCAATCTGAAAGTACTACCTTCAGATTGCATGAAGGCGAGTCCTAGAGCTCCGCCCACGTCCGCCCGCGCTTCAGGTCCACCTTCAGCGGCACCTTCAGGTCGGTGCTCGCCGGCATCACCTCCGCCAGCAGCGCCCCCACCTCGTCCGCCTCGTCTTCCGGACCCTCGAAGATCAGCTCGTCGTGGACCTGCAGGATCATGCGGCTGCGCAGCTCGCGCTCCCGCGCCGCGTCCGCGATCCGGATCATCGCCACCTTGATGATGTCCGCCGCCGTCCCCTGGATGGGCATGTTGATCGCCTCGCGCTCGGCCGCGCTCCGCACCTGGAAGTTCGTGCTGTGGATCGCCGGCAGGTAGCGACGCCGCCCGAACAGCGTCTCCGCGTACCCCTGCTGCTTCGTCGTCCCGAGCACGTGCTCCTGCCACGCCTTGATGCCCGGGAAGTTCGCGTAGTAGCTGTCGATGAACGCCTCCGCCTCCTCCCGCGTCATCCCCGTGCGGTCGCTCAGCCCGAACGACCCCATCCCGTAGGCGATGCCGAAGTTGACCATCTTCGCGGTGTCCCGCATCTGCCGCGTCACGTCCTCAGCCTCCACCCCATACACGCTCGCCGCCGTCGCCTGGTGGATGTCGGCGTCGGCCAGGAACGCGTCAATGAGCCCCGTGTCCTCCGTGATGTGGGCCAGCACCCGCAGCTCGATCTGCGAGTAGTCCGCCGCCACGTATACCGGGTCGTCGTACCCCTCCGGCACGAACGCGCGCCGGATGTCGCGCCCCATCTCCGTGCGCACGGGAATGTTCTGCAGGTTCGGGTTCGTGCTGCTCAGCCGCCCCGTCGCCGCCACGGTCTGCTGGAAGTCGGTATGGATGCGCCCGTCCTCGGCTGACACCGCCCCTGGCAGTGCATCGAGGTAGGTCGACTTCAGCTTCGTGAGCTGCCGGTACTCGAAGATCTTGTCGATGATCGGGTGCGACTCCCGCAGCCCCTCCAGCGCCCGCTGATCGGTGCTGTACCCCTGCTTCGTCCGCCGCGTGGGGGGCAGCTCCAGCTCCCGGAAGAGGACGTCGCTCAGCTGCTGCGGACTGCCGATGTTGAACTCGCGCCCGACGTGGTCGTGGACCGCCTTCTCCGCCGCTTCGATGTCGCCGATCAGGGAGTCCGAAATCTCCCGCAGCACGCCGGTGTCGATGCCGACCCCCACGGTCTCCATCTCCGCCAGCACGGGCATCAGCGGCAGCTCCATCTCCTCGTACAGCTCCCACTGGCCCCGCTCCCGCAGCTGCGCCTCCAGCCCCGGCAACACCTGCAGCAACAGGTCGACCTGCTGGCAGGCAAGCTCCCCCGCCGACTCCGGGTCGACCTGCGCCAGCGGCGTCGCCTTCCGCCCCGTGCCGGTCAGCGCCTTCAGCGGTCGCAGCTCCACCCCGAGCCGCTCGTTCACGAGGTTCTCCAGCGCCTGCGAGGTCTCCCCCAGCAGGAACGCCATCAGGCTCGCCTCGTGCGTGACCCCCCGCAGCGCCATCCCCACCTGCGCGAACTGGTGGAGCAGGTACTTCGCTCCGTACGCCGTCTTCGGCAGCGACGCGTCTGCCAGCAGCGGCCCGAGCACGTCCCGGACGGTCTCGATCGACAGTTGTTCGCTCGGGCTGTCGAGCCGTGGCGCGTGCCCGATCGGGACGTACCACGCCCGGCCTGGCTCGGTCGCGAACGACAGCCCCAGCAGCAGCGGATGCGCCGTGTCCCCGGTCGTCGAGAGCGCCCCCAGGGCGAACCCGCCGGAATCGCGCAGCCTCGCCGCCAGCTCGCGAAGCTGGGCTTCGTCGGTGACGTTGGCGTACTCCCCCGGCTCCGCCTCCTCGGCGGCGGCCTCTTCCGCTCCGTCGCCTGCAGCCTCCGGCAGGCGGTCGATGAGGCTGCGGAACTCCAGTTCCCGGAAGAACGACACCACCTGCTCGCGGTCGTAGTCCGTCGCCTCGCAGGCCTCGAAGTCGAAGCCGCACTCCACATCCGTCCGAATGGTGACGAGCTCCTTGCTCTCCAGCGCCTCCTCCCGCTTTCCCTCCAGCTTCCCCCGCACCGACTTCGACGAAATCTCGTCGATGCGCGCGAAGATCTCCTCGACCGGTCCGAACTGCCGGATCAGGTTCGCCGCCGTCTTGTCGCCGACGCCCTTGATCCCGGGAATGTTGTCGCTCGTGTCCCCCCGCAGCGCCTTGAAGTCGGTCATGTAGGGCGGGCTGAACCCCCAGCGCTCGCTCGCGGCCTTCGTGTCGTACACCACGGTGTCGCGCTGGTAGGGGCGGAACATGAAGAGGTTGAGGTTGGGCCGGATCAGCTGCACGAGGTCCGTGTCGAGCGTGACGATCCAGGTGTCGATGCCCTCGGCGGCCGTCTTCGTCGCAATCGTCCCCGCCACGTCGTCCGCCTCGAAGCCCGGCGCCTCGTACACGGGAATCGCGAACGCATCCAGCATCTCGCGCACGCGTGCCATCTGCGGCAGCAGGTCCTCGGGCGTCTCCCGGCGCGTCGCCTTGTAGTCCTCGCGCGCCTCGTGCCGGAACGTCTTGCCCTTCGCGTCCCAGGCCGCGCAGATGTGCGTCGGCGAGAGCTGGTCGAACACGCGCAGCAGCGACTCCGCGTACCCGTAGGTCGCGAACGTCAGCTCGCCCTTGCTGCTCATCATCGGGTTGGGCACCGAGCCCAGCGCGAAGAACGCGCGGTAGAGGATGCCGTGCGAATCGAGGATCACGAGGCGCGGCTTCGCGCCGTTGCCAGCCACCCCGCGATTATAGGTCCCGCCTCCCGGCGCGGGCCCGCAGCCCCCGCCCGGCTATACTGCCCGCACTCTCCCGCTGGAGCGCCTGATGGCTCGTCCCGTCCTCCGCACCGCCCTCTGCGACCTGCTCGGCATCGAGTACCCCTTCATCCTCGCCGGCATGGGTCCCGTCGCCGGCGGCATCGTCGGACCGGTCGCCACCGCCGAGCTCGCCGCCGCCGTCTCGAACGGGGGCGGACTCGGCGTCCTCGGCGGCAGCGGCTACGGCCCCGAGCGCCTGCGCGAGGAGATCGACAAGATCCGCGGGCTCACGGACAAGCCCTTCGGCGTCGACCTCCTCCTCCCAGCCAACTACATGGGTGAAGCCGCCAAGAAGCCCCCGCCCGCCGACCCCCGCGAACTCGTGCCCGTCGAAGTCCGCGACGGCCTCAAGGCCATCCTCGCCGAACTCGACGTGCCCTGGCTCGAGGCCCCGCCCGTCGAGACCGAGACGCGTCCCACCCTGCAGGGCCGCGGCGGCGGTATGTCCGACGCCCAGATGGAAGTCGTGATCGAGGAGAAGGTGCCCGTCTTCGCCGCCGGGCTCGGGAGTCCCGCCCCCTGGATCGACCGGCTGCACGCCAACGGTACTGTCGTCCTCTCCCTCGTCGGCAACGTGAAGAACGCGGAGCGTGTCGCCCACGCCGGCGTCGACGCCGTCGTCACGCAGGGCACGGAGGCGGGCGGCCACACGGGACGCATCGGCACCCTTCCCCTCGTCACCCAGGCGATCGAGGCCATCGACCCCGTCCCCGTCATCGCCGCGGGCGGCATCGCCAGCGGCCGGGGCATGGCCGCCATGCTCGCCGCCGGCGCCGCCGGCGTCTGGGTGGGCACCGCCTTCCTGGTCTCGGAGGAGGCCAATCAGCCCCCGGCGCAGCTCAAGCGCATCCTCGCCGCCACCGAGGAGGACACGAAGATCACCCGCCTCTACAGCGGCAAGACGATGCGCAACATCCGCAACCCCCTCATCGACGCCTGGGAGA
>VXRS01000189.1 GCA_009838385.1 Dehalococcoidia bacterium
GCGCCGAACTGGTCGCCCCAACAGACGACCGTGCCGTCCGTGCGCACGGCGCAGGCATGCCTCCCCTCCACGCTTACAGAACGGAAGCTGCCGGAGGGACCGGCAGCCCACGGACGCCCCCAGCAGAGGAGCTCACCTGAGTCCGTGACGGCACAGAACCCTCCGTTTCCTGCGTCGGCGCTGCGGTAGGATCCGGGCGAGCCCAGACTCTCCGGCCATCTACTCTCTCCCCAACACAGGATCTCACCTGCCTCGGTGATGCCGCAGGTGTGGTTGTAGCCTGCGTGAACGGAGTGGAAGCGGCCCTCCGGCGCGTTCGTCTGGCCCCAGAGGTTGCCGCCCCAGCACCGGACTTCCCCGGACTCCAGAACGCCGCAGGAGTAGGAGGTGCCACCGCTGACGGAGCGGTACGTGCCGGGAGGCGGATCTGTCTGGCCCCAGAAGTTGTCGCCCCAACAGACCGCTGCTCCCGTCTCGCTCACGGCGCAGGTGTGCGTATGGCCTGCGCTCACCGAACGATAGGCGCCCGGAGGCGCATGCACGGCCTCACTTGTTTTCCAGCCATAGTCACCGCCCCAGCAGACGATCTCGCCCGAGTCCCGGATGGCGCACGCGTGCCACTCCCCGGCCGTGACCGACCGGTACCGCCCCGGTGGCACATCCCGCTGGCCATAGCTGCCGTCTCCCCAACAGATCACCTCTCCGGTGGCGAGGAGGGCGCACGAGTGCTCGCCCCCAGCGGCCACCTCTAGGACGGGGTCCCTGGTCGCCCGCGCGACGCTGAGGTCGCCGTAGTGAATGGTGCCCCCTGTGTCGGTGTGGGCATCCACCGCCTCGACACCCACCACCACGAGCCCGAGCAGCACCGCCAGGGCCGCCGTGAGCACACCCTTCCACGGGCTCCACAGGCGAGTCACGCGGCGACTCTAAGCCACCGAGTCAAGGTCTTCGGGCGCCGCCTCGAGCGAGGAAGCTCAGCACCGCAAGTCCCGCGGCCAACACCACGGCCACCCAGGCCGCCGGCATTCCGCCGCCCGCGGCTGATCGCGACAGGCCGCTGCCCGTGTCAGCGGGTTCGGGGGCCTCGGGAGCCTGCGTTTCGGGGGGCGCGACCTCGGTCAGCGTGTAGGCGATGCGGGCGTAGTAGAGGGTCGTGAGCCCTTCGAACCCGGAGTCGGTGCCGACGATGAGCCAGAGCCTGCCTTTGCCATCCGTCGTGACCGTCAGGGGTGCATCCGCGTTGGTCAGGGTCTTGATGGCGTAGGCGTTGCGGGATGCGTCGGGGTGGGCGACATTCCCCAGCACGACCATCGCCTCACCACCGCGGCTCTGGTTGCCCTTGTCGATGTTCATCCGGAGGTGGCCGATGCTGTCCACGGTGGTGGTCGGTTCGACGGCGCTGGCCCCCGCCTTCACGAACACGCTTTCGCCCGGCGACCCGCCGATCCCGACCAGGCCCGGAGGAACGTTGGTTGCGAGGTCGAGCGAGATGGACACGGCGTACTCGGTGTTCGGCCTCAGTCCGCCGACCTGCCGCTTCAGGTACATGAACAGGTCGTCGCTGCGGTTGTGGCCCTGGACATAGATGCCCCCGCCCTGGAGGCCCTCCGGCAGAGCACGGTAGCCGCCCGCGAGCTCGTAGATCTCCTGGTCGTAGTCCGCCGGAAGGTCGGCGACCTCGACCACCCAGCCCTCGGCGTCGTGGTCAAACGTGAAGGTGAGGTCGTCGTCGTCCTCCGCCAGGGCGATGGGCGCCTCCTCCTGATCCGCTTCCCGGAACACGATCCGGGGCGGGCCGTCCGGCGCGTAGCGGGCGTCGTCCGCCGAGATGGTCCCGAGACTCGTCAGGTAGTCGGTCAGGGACTGCTCGTAGCTCGTGGGGAGCTGCACCCGGCCGGGGTAGCGCCCGAGCACGTCGTAGCCGTCACCACCGGCGGCGATGAAACTGCTCGCGACGACATGCACGGCGGGGGCGCCCGCGGCCACCACGCCATCGGAGACGATCGCGGAGCCGTCGTCGAGCGTCAGGCTGACGACGCGCGATCCGGGGTCGCGGGAGGCGTCGTAGACGACCGATATCCCGGCCACCTGCAGGAAGGCGCCACTGGCGGCGGGATAGCGGGAGACCGAGTGCTCGAAGATGGCCTTGAGGTCCGCGGGGGCGACGCCGGGGACGACCGTCACGCCGTTGCCGAAGGGCAGCACGTCGAGCGTGTTCGCGCGGGAGATGTCGCCGGGGACGACGCCACCCACCGGCAGCACGTCTCCTGCGTTCTGGCGAATGCCGCCGCTGTTCTGGAGGGCGATCACGGGGTTGGCGCTGCCCCGGGCGGGCAGGCCGAGGTCCCCGGCGTACCGATCGAAGCTCGCGAGCATGGCGTCGGTCACGAGGTTGCCAGCGTTGGTGCCGCGCGTGCGCACGCCGCGGGACACGTCGAGCAGCACCTCGGTGGTCGCGACGCGGGTCGCTGCGAGGCCGGCAAGGCACTCGATCACGGGCGCCTCGATGGACTGCACGAGGGCGGCGTCCTTTTCGACCGCAGCAGTGAAGCCCGCAGCCGTGGCCCCGTCCGAAGCGGGGACGACGGGCCGGGGGTAGCTCGTCTCGCTGACGATGCCGGTGACCTCACCGCTGTCGTCGAACTGGACGTCGAGCCGGCCCACGTACTTGTAGTTCCCGGGGGCCGTCACGACATAGACCGTGCGCCCGTCGGCATCGTCCACCTCCATGGGGTAGGCGCCGTCGGGCTCGGCCCGCTCGCCGGGAACCACCTGCAGGGAGGGGTCAACGGAGGAGTTCTGCAGCAGGTCGCTGCCGCCGCCTGCCACGGCCACATCGACGCCGCTCAGGAGACCGACGAACTGCACGTCGTAGTCGATACCCTGGAGGTGGCTGACGAAGATGATCTTGTTGACCCCCCGGTCGAGGAGCCGGTCGATCTCGGCTTGCACGGCCGCGGCGGTCGTGGCGAAGTCGGGCGTCACGGTCACCCTTCGCGGGATGGAGACGACGGGCAGCGACGGCGTGGTGGCGCCGACGATCCCGAAGCGAGCGCCCGTGCCTTCATCGGTCACGATCATCGAGCGGGCGAGGACGCGGCCTTCCTCCGGGGCGTCCTCGATGAGGCCGTCCGCGTCGACGAGGTCGTCGAATCCGGGCTCGGCGGAGAAGTCGAGGTTGGCGCTCAGGAACGGTTGCCCGTCGAAGGCGCGGATGAAGCGCTCGAGGAAGTCCGGGGTCAGGTCGAACTCGTGGTTGCCCAGGATGTGCGCGTCATAGGGGATGGCGTCCTGGGCTACAGCGTCGAAGAGCGGGTTGCCCTCCTTCCGGCCGCAGATGAAGGTCGCGCTGGCGAGGTAGGAATCCCCGGCATAGACGTTGACCACGGCGTTTCCGCTGGCCCGCGCCTGCGCGATCTCGCGTTCGACCACGGCCTTGTAGGCGGCGATGCCGCCGACGGCCACCGACGTGCTGGAGCCCTCGATGTCGACCACGTTAGTCAGCGACAGGAGGGAGGACTCGCCGTCGTTGTTGTGCAGCAGCGTGAGGGTGACGGGCCCGTCACCCTCGGCCGCCGCGACGGGAACGGATGCATCCCGGCCGGCAAACGCAAAGAGGAGCGCGAACGCCACGAGCATCGAGGCGAGGATCGGGAGTCTGATTCGCATGAGAGGCGCGGGTAACCCCCGGAAACGAGTGGGGCGGTCTTGAACTGGTGGAGGGGGCAGGATTCGAACCTGCGTACCGCTCTGCGGGGCAGATTTACAGTCTGCTGCCTTTAACCACTCGGCCACCCCTCCACCTGGTAAGCCCAGGAGGGGACTCGAACCCCTAACCTGCTGATTACAAATCAGCCGCGCTGCCAGTTGCGCCACCTGGGCAGGGGGTCGACCCCACCTGCCGGGGGCCGTGTGTCACCGCTTTTGACGGCGGCGGCCCTGCGAGTATCGCCCCGCGTTCCCTCACCCGCAAACAGAGGGGACTGACCAGCGGAGGTTCTCGGGCGTCCCTCAAGGTGCGTCTCTGTGCCAGCGGGGCTCTGTCCGTTTCCTCCAGGCCGCAGAGGCCCCCTTGTGCAGTGCCACACCCACGGTCGCAGCAACCATCGACACAAAAACCGATGGAGGGATTAGAGCTACCAGGAACGCGCCCCATGCGGGCCAGCGCTCTTCGTGGGGGCCAGGGTCACTGGTCAGGCTCAGAGTCATCAGAGCCAGACCTACTGCTCCGACTGCGAGAAGCAAGGCCCACCAGCGCCCGACGACAAGCCCAATGAGCGCCGGAATCCCCGCGAGTACAAGCAAGACAATCCCGTCGGCCACTGAGCGGTTCCAACCTTCCTCCCGCTACCGTGGAGCACGGGTCAGCGGGGAGTCGGCCACATTCCGAACTAGAACGTTCTTTCGTGACGATTGGCCTGTCAAGCGCGGGAAATGAGCCCCACCAGAACCGCCCGCGGCGACACCCGGGCCTTGGCGTTCCCGCGCCCGGCCGCCAGCCTCCCGCGAAACGTATTCGTGGAGGAACGCGATGAGCGAGGAACCGGTAATCGGCGCGGAAGAGACAGCGGGCGAAGGCGCGGAGCAGCAGCCCGAGCCCGTAATCGGCGCAGCCGAGGAAGAGACCCCCGCCGGCGACGCGAGCGAGGCGGAGCTGGCAGAAGTCCTGCGCGAGACCCTGCTCGCCGCCCACGACGACCTGACGGCGGACGACCTGCGCGGCGAGAGCGCCGCGGAGGTGCGGGAGCGCTACGTGGCCGCCCGAGAGCGGCTCGATCGCGAGGCGCAGGAGGCGCTGGTCCCCGCGGGCGCGCCGGGACGGTTCGCCCCCGCGCCGGCGTCCGCCTTCGAGAAGATCCGCGAGGGGCTGACGCGGCTGAACGCCTGACCCGACCGGTCGACGGCGGGGAGGCGCGGGGCTAGCCTGACCCGCGGCCGTGACCCGCACCATAGAGATTGTCGACTACGACCCCGCCTGGCCCGAGGCCTTCGCCGGCATCAGCCAGACGGTGGCGGCCGCCCTGGGTCCGCTGGCGCTTCGGATCGAGCACGTCGGCAGCACCGCGGTCCCCGGCCTCGGCGCCAAACCGATCATCGACATCGACGTGGTCATCGAGTCGCCTCGCGAGCTGCCGCGCGTCGTGGAGGCGCTGAGCACGCTGGGCTACACCCACGAGGGCGACGGCGACATCCCCGGCAGGGAGGCCTTTCGCCGCCAGGGAGCCGTTGTCCCGACAGACGGGTCAGGGCGGGAGTGGCCCGACCACCACCTGTACGTCTGCCCCGACGACAGCGAGGAGCTGCGCCGGCACCTGCGCTTCCGCGACTACCTCCGCGCCCACCCCGACTCCGCCGCCCGATACGACGCGCTCAAGCGCGACCTCGCGCGCCGCTACGCGAACGACATCGACGCCTACGTCGAGGGCAAGTCGGCGTTCGTCGAGCGCATTCTGGCGGTCGACGGCTGGGAGGCGCGGGGCTAGCATCGGCGGCAGGGGGAGACGATGAACGTTGCCATCCTCGGCCTTGGACGCTTCGGCACGCAGCTTGCGCGCGAGCTCGCCGCCCTGGGTGTCGACGTGCTCGGCGTCGACCGCGACGGGGCCCGTGTGAACGAGGTCGTCGAGACGATCCTGCTGGCCGCGGAGGGGAACGTCGAGGAGGTCGAGTTTCTCGAGTCGCTCTCGCTGCACAACTACGACTCGGTGGTCGTGGCGATCGGGAGCGACGTGGCCACGAGCGTGCTGGTGACGCTCACGCTGAAGCAGCGCCTGCGCCTGACGCACGTGGTCGCCAAGGCGAGCACGGGCGAGCACACGCGCGCCCTCGAGTTGGCCGGCGCCGACGTGCTCGTGAACCCGGAGCGCGAATCGGCCGAGCGCCTCGCGCACACGCTCGGCAGCAGCGACATCACCGACTACATGTCCCTCGGCGGGGCGCAGGGCATCGCGCGCGTGCGGGCGCCCTACTCGGCCACCGGCCACGCCATCGGCGACCTCGACATCGCGGGGCGCTACAACGTGTTCCTGCTGGCGCGCCTGCGCGACACCTCGGTCACGTTCAACCCGGACGTGGAGGAGACGGTGCAGCAGGGCGACTTCTGGATCGTCGCCGGGCGCGACGACCACCTGCGCGACCTGCAGCAGTAGCGCCAGGCCGCCGTCGGTGTAGAGGGCACGAAAAACCGCCCGCGTTTCTGCGGGCGGTTTTGCTATCCCGGCGGAAAGGAGGAAACGCCGGGAGTCTCGCTCCGGAGCGGCCTAGGCCGCCCGGGTCATGCGGTGCTCCTCGTTGGTGATGAAGTCACTCTCGGAGAGCCAGTTCTTGAACTCCTTCACGGCGCCACACTCGTAGCAGCGGCCAAGGCTGACAGGCCCCGACGGCTCATCGATGCGCCAGCGGTGGAAGTGCTGGGGCTTCGCTGCGGTGTGTTTGGTGCTGCGCTTGTTCATGACCGTACCTCCGTGGTTGACGTCGAAGGGCTCAAGCCCTACGCTCCTAAAGAAGAACCTCCGCTACTATGTTTTCCGAAGTTCTAGCACAAGTGTAGCAGGAGCGCCGAAAGCGTCAAGTGGTGGTTCCCGAGGCCCTTCCCCGGGCCTTACCATGGAGATGAACGGTTCCATGGCCCGATCGAACGGCAACGGCACCTCTCGCAAGTACGGCCACGCGTGCCTGATCGCGCAATCCCTCGATGTGCTGGGCGATCGCTGGACGCTCCTGCTGCTGCGGGACCTGATGACCGGGCTGCGGCGCTACACCGACATCCTCCAGAACTGTCCCGGCCTCTCCCCCAACGTCCTCGCCGACCGGCTGAAGATGTTGGAGCGCGAGGGGCTCGTTCACCGTCACTACGAGCGCGGCCTCCCGCCCCGCGTCGAGTACACACTTACCGAGAAAGGATGGTCCGTAAGGCCCATCCTTCTTTCATTGGTGGAGTGGGGCATGACCTACGCCAACCGCTTCACCCGCGAATCCGTCGGAGACACCGTCCCGACGGATTTTGCTGTCCGGATGGTGCCCACCTTCGCCTTCCAGCCCGAGCTCGCCGAGGGAGTGAACGTGTCCCTGATGCTTGAGATCGACGACTGCGAGGGGTGCAGCGCCTGGACGTTCCAGATAGACGACGGCCGCCTCATCCCCCAGCGCGGCGGCGCCCCCTCGGACCTGCACTTCCGCACGGACACGCGGGGCTTCTTCCGTTTCTTCCGCGGGACCGACCCCGGGGAGTGCGGGGAACTGCGGGGCCCGGTCGAGCTGGCGAAGTCGTTCCAGAGCTGCTTCGAGCTCGCCCCGCCGGTCCCGGTCGAGGCGTAGAGGCCACCAACCCCGGCCACCTGGTGCTCCTTCCGTACTGCACGGTGTTACCGTACACTGTGCCCCTGATGCCTCATGGACATCCGCTCGGTGCGTCACCGCGGCCTGCGCTACTTGATCGAGGAGGACAGTCCACGCTTTCTGCAGCCGACCCTCGTGGACCGCGTCCGCAAGATCCTGACCGTGCTCATCCTCGCCGAGACCATCGCGGACTTTCGTTCAGCTTCGCCCCCCGGTTGGCGAACTCACCAACTCTCGGGAGACCGTGCGGGGGACTGGAGCGTTTCGGTCACCGAAAACTGGCGTATCACCTTTAGAGAAGTGGACGGCTTCATCGACCATCTCAACCTGGAGGACTATCACTAATGACGACCGCCGGCATACGCGTAAACATGACGCCGTCGCACCCGGGGGACTTCATTCGCACCGAGGTGCTCGACGAGCTCGGCCTCACCGTGACCCGTGCCGCTGAGGTGCTGGGCGTCCGGCGGGCAACGCTCTCGGACCTGCTGAACGGCAACGCATCGCTCTCCGCGGAGATGGCCCTGCGGATCGAGAAGGCCTTTGGCATCGATATGGACCTGCTGCTGCGGATGCAGGCATGGCACGACGCAGCACGGATGCGAGCACGGGAGAGCGAGATCCGCGTTCAGCGCTACGAGCCCACGTGAGCCAGGACCGCCCCGCGCCCTACTCCGTCACCACCTCCAGGGTGGCGTGACCGAACAGGACGGCGAAGCGGCGGCACCAGACGACCGCGCTCTTGAACTCGTCGATGTCGATGTCGGACGGGATCTCGTAGTTGAAGGCGCCGTCCGTGGCCTTCAGGTCGCCGAGATTGATGGCTTCCTCCTCCCAGCCGTCGGGGTTGCGGGAGAGGTAGACGAAGAGGTCGGGCCCGTTGCGCACGGAGAAGTTCTCGACGCGCAGGATGTAAACCCCCGGCTCGGTCTCGATGATGAAGGCGTCCCCGCGGGCGAAGTGGAAGTCGTCGGAGCCTTCCCACTGGCCGAAGGCGACGAGCTGCGCGCCCCCTTCGTTCTCGCCGTCCTCCGCGGGAGCCGCCGTCGCGGCTGTGGTGGCGGTGGCGGTTGCGGTCGCAACGGGGGTCTCCACTGCGGCGGTCGGAGATGCCTCGTCTGCAGAGTCGGGCGGCGATGTGGCGGTGGCGACGGGCGTACTGGCGGAGACTGCGGACCGGTCGAACTCGGGCGCGGCCTCCTCGAGGAAGCTCCGCTCCCAGAGCGGCGACAGCAGGTACCAGCCGACAGGAATGGCGATCGCGAGCAGGGGGATGCCGATCCCGGCGGTGATGTACTTGTGGTCGATCAGGGGCTGGTAGAGGCGCAGGCGCCAGGCGGCCGCGAGCGCGCCGACGATAAGGACGACGATGATCGGCAGGATGATCCAGCGGTTCGGGTAGATAAATTCAGAGCCGAAGCGTTCAAGTTCACCGAAGAATTCTTCCATCTCTCTATTCCTCGGAATCCAGTCTAGCGGGACAGCCGCGGTGCCCCCTGCCGCGCGTCTTTACCTTACGAGACGCTCTTGCCACGCGCTTTACAACCGCCTAGAAGAGGGGTGGCCC
This sequence comes from Dehalococcoidia bacterium, assembly GCA_009838385.1. The sequence continues at coordinate 8,906 of VXRS01000189.1, forward strand.
GGGCTGGCGGGCGGGGAGCGCGCGATGAAGCCGGTCGTCAACCACACCCTCTGCGAGGGCCACGCCCGCTGCGAGGAGACCGTGCCCCAGGTGTTCCAGGTGGACGACGACGACAAGAGCCAGGTGCTCGTCGAGGTCGTCCCCGGGGAGCTGCGCGACCGCGTCGAGGTGGCCGTGCGGGTCTGCCCGCGGCAAGCCATTAGCCTGGAGGAAGCGTCATGACCAGCGGCGTTCCGGCGCGCGACGGCGAGGCCCTGAACCTCGACACGCTCTCCATCACCGATACTCAGCGCTACGTCGACCGGGGCTACCCGTGGGCGGAGTGGGACCTGCTGCGTCGCGAGGCGCCGGTCTACTGGTACGACCGCCCCGACGTCGACCCGTTCTGGGCGCTGACGACGTACGAGGACACGCTCACGATCTCGAAGCGATCAGACATCTTCATCAGCTCGGACCGGCTGCGCATCTTCCCGAGCACGCAGGAGGAGTTCTCGCGGCGGCGGAAGGAGGAGCTGATCGCACGCTTCGGCCCGGAGCGGGCGCGGCGCCACTACACGCTCAGCTTCATCGACATGGACGACCCGGAGCACGCGGCCTACCGCAACCTGACGAACCGCAGCTTCACGCCGCGCGCCATGCGCCTGCTGGAGGACCACATCGCCGAGCTGGCGGAGGCCTACGTGAGCGGCTTTGCCAGGTACCTGGTGAACACCGTGGCCGAGCAGGGCGAGTGCGACTTCGTGCACGACCTCGCGGTGAAGCTGCCGATGGCGGCCATCTTCGAGATGCTGGGCTTCCCGCGCGAGGACTGGGACGAGCTGTTCGGCATCCGCGAGGTCCAGTTCGGCTCCGACCGCGAGCTCGCGCTCTCGGGGCTGACGCCCGAGGAGCTGCACGAGGAGCGGCAGAAGGCGAACAAGGCCGCGACCGAGTACGGCTTCGCCTTCATCGAGGCGCGCAAGGCGGCCGGCGCGCCGAGCGACTGCCTCGTCGACGTGCTCCTGCGCGCCGAACTGGACGGACGCACGCTCGAGGACGACGAGATCAACTCCTACATCAACCTGCTCGTTGCGGGCGGCCTGGAGACGACGCGCAACGCGACCACGGGCGGGGTGCTGGCCCTGATGGAGTACCCCGAGGAGCGCGACAAGCTGGTGACGAACCCGGAGCTCCTGCGCACGGCCGTCGAGGAGATCCTGCGCTGGACCTCACCCGTGATTCAGTTCGCGCGGGTGGCCACGGAAGACTTCGAGCTGCGCGGCCACACCATCCGCGCGGGCGAGACGGTGGCGATGTGGTACCCCTCCGCGAACCGCGACGAGGCCGCCTGGGACGACCCCTACCGCTTCGACATCACCCGCGACCCGAACGACCACCTCTCCTTCGGCGGCTTCGGCGCGCACTTCTGCCTGGGCGCGAACCTGGCCCGCTGGGAGCTGCGCGGCATCTTCAAGGAGCTGTTGCCGCTGCTGCCGGAGATGGAGCTCGACGGGCCGCCGTTCCGGCAGGACAGCCTGCACGTGGGCGGCATCGTGAAGATGCCGGTGCGCTACCGCCCCGTCCCCGCCGCCTGACCGCGTGACCGACGCCCCCGCCCAGTACACGTTCCGCGAGGTCGACGCGTCCCGCTGGGACGACTTCGCGGCGGTGTTCGAGGCGCGCGGCGGGCCGAAGTACTGCTGGTGCATGGTCTTCCGCGCGCCACCCGGCCAGTCGCATGCCCCCGACAAGGCCGCGAAGAAGGCGGAGATGCAGCGCCGCGTCCTTGCGGATGAGCCGGTCGGTATCCTCGCCTATGACGGTGACAATCCGGTGGCCTGGTGCTCGATCGCGCCCGTCGGGACGTTCCAGCGGCTGGGGAAGGCGGTGGACAAGGAGCGCGAGGGCGTCTGGTCGCTGACCTGCTTCTTCGTGCCGAGACGGCTGCGGGGGCATGGGCTGTCGCGACGCCTCCTGCAGGCGGCCATCGAGCACGCCCGCGCCCGGGGCGCCCGCACGCTTGAGGCGTACCCGGTCGAACCGGACTCGCCCAGCTACGGCTACCTGGGGCGCGTCCCGATGTTCCTGGCGGCGGGGTTCGAGGAGGTGGGGCCGCTGGGGACGCGGCGGCACGTCATGCGGCTCCCGCTCGCGTAGGGTTCGCCGGGTGCGCGCGCCCTTCAATGTCCTGGTCATCCCCTTCTATCGCGCGCCCGACGCGGAGACGCGTTACTGCGTGCTCCGTCGGGCCGACGCGGGCTTCTGGCAGTGGGTCGCCGGGGGCGGCGAGGACGCTCAAGGCGAGGCAACGCCACCGCTCGGCGTATTCACCTCCGTGAGCGCCGCTCGCGACAAGACCTGCGGGATCACAACGAACAAGACCGTGGTTTGCTGGGGCGACGTTGCGACACGTTGACCCTGACGGTCAGGGCCTGCGGGCGAGGGTGATGATCTCCGAGCTCTCGTCCACGAGCGGACTGCGGTCCCAGTCTCCGAACTGCTCCTCGACGACGAAGCCGGCGTCCCCGAGGAACTCCTGCAGTTGGTCAGCCCCCAGGAAGCGGAGAGTGCTGTGGCTCGTCTCGGGCCGGGTCCATCCGGGGCTCGAGTAGGTCGCGGTGAACCGGACGACGTCGCCACCAACGGGAGTCTCCACCTGCACCGCGCGCCGCACCCGGTTGCCCACGTCATCAACGAACTCCGCGCCGTGCTCCGGCGTCCATCTCTCCCAGGCCCGGGCGGCAGGATTCCGGGTCTCGAAGCCAAAGAGGCCGCCGGGGGCAAGCGCCGAGTACACCGAGGCGAGCGACGCACGGATCTGCTCATCCTCCACAAGGACCTGGAAGGCGTGGCCGGTCATCACGACAAGCTCGAACTCGCCGTCCGACGCGACGGAGCCCAGGTCGCCGTGGACCCACTCGATGTCGGCCCTCGTGCGCGCGATGTCGAGCATCCCGGCGGCCGGATCGAGTCCCGTGAGGCGTCCGCTATGACCGCTCTCGCGGGCCCAGTGCAGGAGTGCCCCGGTTCCGCAGCCGACATCGAGGACAGCCTCCGCAGCCATGACCAACGGCAGGTAGAACCGGAAGTCGTCGCGGGCCTCGCGCCCGAATTGAGCGTCGTAGAGCGCGGCAAGGGAGGGCTCGGAGAACTGCCGGTCGACCACGAGTGGATGTTCCTGCTTTCTGGCCACATGCTGCGCGGCTTTTCGTGGAGCCCACCTAGCGCGGCAGGTTGCCTGCTTCGCCCCGCAGGTCGGCTACGAACGCTTCGGCATCCCGCGCCACCTCCTCGACCAGGGCACGCACACGGTCGGTAACCAGTGTCTCGGCGGCTGCTCCAGGCACACGGCCACCTACGACGCCCTCGGGGGTCACCGAGTGCGAACGCAGCCAGCGCGCGACGGTACGCCACTTCATCTGCGTAGCTGCAAGCTCCTTCGCGAACTCGACGACCTCGTCGTTTGAGGCGACCAGTATCCGCCCGTTGAGGGCGAGGAACAGGAACGTCGTGGCCAGCCCGAGACGCTTATTCCCGTCGACGTACGGATGGTTCTTGACCATCGAACGCAGCAGCGCGCCGGCCTTCTCGAACACACCCCGGTAGTAGGGCTGCTCGGTGAGCCCCAACGCAGACGCGAGGGCATCAGGCCGCGCGAGGTTCGCACGGTAGGAGGGGAGTTCGCTTCCGTAGTTGGCGAAGAAGCGGAGCGCGAGCCGCTGCGCGATGTGCTCGACGTGGAATGGGCTGAGGTGGAGAAGCCGTCGAGGCAGGGTTACGTCCGCTCGAGCTTGACGATCGCGGGGGTATACATCTCCTTGAAGAGATCCGCGATCGTATCGACCGCCTTCCTTTGGACGGCGCTCAACTCAAGCTCGTTCGCAGGCTTGTCCCTGCGGGGGGTGATCCGGGGCATGTCCCTCAGCCTCTCCGCTCCACCTTAGGGGGCGGCCGAACTCGCGTGCAAGGTGGGCGGGCCGGACCCGCCCCTAGAGCCCCTCGTTGATCTCCGCGATGCCGAGGTCGAAGTACTCGTTCAGGTTCGTGACGG
>VXRS01000037.1:0-6266 GCA_009838385.1 Dehalococcoidia bacterium
ATTTTAGTCGTCAGCGTCAGATGTTTATAATATACAGGTGCCGCAGTTCAAGGGAAACCACCTGCTGATCAAGAACCGGAGCGCCGTGGGGATGGTGCTGATGCACTACAGGGCAAGGCAGGTCGAGCGCATGCAACAGTCGGTGGCGGAGGTGTTCGCGATGCTGGCGGACGGCAGGCTGGCGCCGCCTGTCATCGAGAAGGGGAGCCTCGCGGACGGGCCCCGGTTCCTGCAGCGGGTGCTCGATCGGGACGTGGTGGGGAAGCTCGTTCTGCGCATCTGAGGGTGCGGCGAGGGGTCGGGCGCGCTACGCTGCCGCCGCCGGCGGCACGGCCGGCCGAGGAGACGCATGAAGTTCGGAATCACGATGTTCCCCACCGACTACGCGATTGGCCCGGGCGAGCTGGCCCGCGAGGTGGAGGCTCACGGCTTCGAGTCGCTCTTCTTCCCGGAGCACACGCACATTCCCGCAAGCCGGAAGTCGCCCTGGCCGGGCGGCCCCGATCTGCCCGAGGAGTACTCGCACACGCTCGACCTGTTCGTGGCGCGGACGGCGGCGGCCGCTGCCACGGAACGGCTGCTGGGGGGAAGCGGCATCTGCCTCGTCATCCAACGTGACCCGATCACGCTGGCGAAGGAAGTCGCGAGCCTGGATCACGTGTCCGGGGGGCGGGCGCTGCTGGGCATCGGGGCAGGGTGGAACCTGGAGGAGATGGAGAACCACGGGACGGACCCGGCGCGCCGCTGGCGGCGCATGCGGGAGACGATCGAGGCGATGCAGGCGATCTGGGCCAACGACGAGGGCGAGTACCACGGCGAGCTCATCGACTTCGACCCGATCTGGCAGTGGCCGAAGCCGGTACAGGATCCCCACCCGCCGGTCATCATCGGCGGCGACGGGCCGACGACACTGAAGCGCGTGGCGCGTTACGGCGACGGCTGGATGCCGATCGACGGGCGCAACCGCGACGACTTCGCCCCGGCAATCGCGGAGCTGAACGACCTCGCGGCCGAGCAGGGCCGCGGGCCGATGACGGTGTCGCTCTTCGGGTCGGGGCCCAACCCGGCCCGCATCGAGAAGCACGCGAAGGCGGGGGTAGACCGCATCGTGTTCCTGGTGCCCCCGGCGCCAGCCGACGTGGTGCTGCCGGTGGTCGAAGAGCGCGCGCGTCTCGCCGAGCAGTTCGCATAGGAGGCGATCCATGGCCGACATCCAACCGCCAGCCGAAGAGATCCGGGCGCTCGTGGGCCACGAGTTCCCGGGCGGGAAGTACACGGTGGCGCACTGGGAGAACTTCCTGCTGACCGAGTGCACTGGGTCCGAGCCACTTCCGGACGGGCTCGTACACCCGGTCGTGCTGTTCCACATGCCGATCCTTGGTGCGAACACCTCCATCGGAGGAATGTTCGCGCTGGGACAGGCGGAGTCGGACTTCTCGATCGGCATCGAGAGCTACGACTGGGAGATCGAACGCCCGCTGCACGAGGACGTTGAGTACACCGTGACCGGCAGGGTGACCGAGGCCGACCGGATGGAGGGGCCCCGGCGGCACGACCGCCCGGGTGTCTACGACCGCATCCAGTTCCGCTTCGAGCTCCACGAGCCGGGCGGCGACTTCGCGGCCAGCTCGACGATCACGTGGACGTACCGGAGGTCGGCGGCATGAACGTGCAGGTAGGCGACTCGATACCGGAGTGGGTGATGGAGAGCGTTCGTCCCGAGCGGATGCGCACGATGGCGGCGATCCTGCGCGACCCCAACCCCGTGCACTGGGACCGCAAGGCCGTGGCAGCGCTGCCGTTCGGGCTCGGTGAACGCACGATCAACCAGGGGCCGCTTGGGCTGAGCTACATGCTGAACATGCTGATGGACTGGGCCGGGCCGACGAGCGTGCGGCGCGTCACGGTGCGCTTTCCCAAGGTCGTGCTGGACGATGACCACGTAACGGCCGGGGGGCGGGTGACCGCTATCCGCGAGGAGGACGGCGTGCGCCTGGCGGACTGCGACATCTGGCTGTCGCGCGAGGGCGAGTCGCCGAGCCTTGAGGGCACGGCCACGGTAGCGCTCCCGGAGAGCTAGCGGACTGCTCCCGGACGCCTCACCACTGAGCCGTTTCTGGCGGCGGGCGCGGCGCGCCTACTACGGCTGGTGGGTGCTGGCGGCGTCGGTGGTGTCGGTCGCGCTTGTCGCAGGCACGTCGTTCTGGTCGTTCGGGCTGTACATCGACCCGCTCGAGCAGGAGTTCGGGTGGTCGCGATGGTCGACTGCGGGCGGGTTCTCGATCGCACTGCTGGTGGGGAGCGTGGCCTCGCCGCTAATCGGGCGAGGGGTCGACCGCTACGGGCCACGGCGGGTCATCCTCCTCGGGGCGGTGCTGACGGCGGGGAGCTTCCTGTTGCTGGCGACGACGAGCGCACTCTGGCAGTGGTTCCTGTACCAGTCGCTGGCGGCGATCTTCCGCAACATGATGTTCTTCATCCCCTTCCAGACGCTGGTCTCGCGCTGGTTCGACCGGCGGCGGGGGCTTGCCGTGGGAATCCTGGGGACGGGCTTCTCGATGGGAGGGTTTGTGGTGGTGCCGATCCTTCAGGCCGTGATCAACGCGGTGCAGTGGGAGGGCTCGTTCGTCTTCTCGGCAATCGTGACCGTGGCTGTCATCGCGCCGCTCTCGCTGCTACTGATCCGGGACCACCCCGCGGACATGGGGCTGGAGGTCGACGGAGAGGCCCAGCCTGAGGGCGCGCCTCCCAGGCCGGCAGTGCTCACTGGCCTGACCGACCGGCAGGCGCTGCGAACGCCGCTCTTCTGGGTGATCGCGCTCGCCCTGATGGTCTTCTTCTTCGGGATGTTCGGCTGGACCGCGCACGCGGTTCCGTACTACGAGTCGGTGGGGTTCTCGAAGTGGTGGGCGGCGCAATTGCTCGCCATCGCGGCGGGGAGCGGGATCATCACGCGCCTCGTCTTCGGCTACGTGGCCGACCGCATCCCGCGAATCGAGGTGGCGGCGATGGCGCTCTGCGGCTGCCTGACGCTTTCCATGCTCGTGTTGCTGGTGACAGGCGGGAGCGTGGTCGGGGTGGTCATCTTCCTGGGGTTCTGGTTCGTGGGATCGAGCGGCGGTCCGATGATCGAGCCGCTGCTGACCTCGCGCACGTTCGGCATGGCCTACTTCGCCTCGATTCTCGGGGCGCTGGGACTGGTGTCGCAGAGCGGACAGATCGTGAGCCCCATGATCGCGGGCGCGATCTTCGATGCGACGGGCGAGTACGACTGGGCGCTGGTGATGTTCGCCTGCTCGATGGGGCTCTCGCTCTTGCTGTACTGGCTGGCGTGGAAATTGCCCCGCCCCGAGTTGCCGGTCGTCTCGGTCGTAACAAGCGCTGACGGGAGCGGACAGGCGAGACGGTCGGCGGAGGCGTAAGGGAACAGGCACCTAGAATCCGTCGGATGGCCCAGTACTGGCGGCGGCTGCGGCATGCCTACTACGGCTGGTGGATGCTCGCCGCGTCGGTGGTGGCAGTGGCCCTGGCGGCGGGCATCTCGTTCTGGTCGTTCGGGCTTTATGTCGACCCACTGGAGAGCCAGTTCGGCTGGTCGCGGGCGGAGGTTTCTGGAGGGTTCTCGGTCGGGTTCCTGGCGAGCGCCATCGCGGCGCCGCTCATCGGGTGGTGGATCGACCGGTACGGTCCGCGACGGGTCATCCTGATCGGGGCAGTGCTGACGGCCGCGAGCTACGTGCTGCTGGCCACAACGAGCGAGCTGTGGCAGTGGTTCGTGTACCAGTCCATCAACGCCGTGTTCCGCCAGATGATGTTCTTCATCCCCTTCCAGACGCTCATCTCGCGCTGGTTCGACCGGCGGCGAGGGCTGGCGGTGGGTCTGCTGGGGACGGGCTTCTCAATCGGCGGATTCGCGGTCGTCCCCATCATGCGGATCGTGATCGACGCGGTGCAGTGGGAGGGGTCGTTCATCGTGGCAGGCATCGTGATCGTGGCGGTGTTCGTGCCGGTCTCCCTCCTCCTGGTGCGCGACGACCCCTCGGACGTGGGAGAGGAGGTGGACGGTGACGCGACACCTGCGGATCGCCCGGTGGCGCCGCGCGTGCTCACGGGGGTGACGGTGCGGGAGGCGCTGCGAACACCCCTCTTCTGGGTGGTCTCGGGGGCGCTGACGGCCTTCTTCTTCGGAATGATCAGCTGGATGGTCCACGGCATCCCCTACTACGAATCGGTGGGGTATTCGACCGAGCGGGCGGCGCTGCTCTTCTCGATCCAGGCAGGGGGCGGCGTGGTGGCGCGCCTGACGTTCGGCTACCTCGCGGACCGCATCCCCCGCATGGAGGCGGCGGCGGTGGTAGTGGCCATGTTCCTTGCGGGGGCGTTCGCAACGCTGCTGCTCACGGACGGGAGCATCATCGGGATCGCCATCTTCCTCGTGTTCTTCGTCGTGGGATCGAGCGGCGGGCCGATGATCGAACCGCTGCTGCTGACGCGCTCGTTCGGGCTGGCCTCCTTCGGGGCATTGCTCGGCATCGTCCAGGTCATCTCAGTCCTGCACCTGGCGAGCCCGATCATCTCCGGCGCGATCTTCGACGCGACCGGAAACTACGAGTGGGCACTGGTGATGCTGGTCGGCGCGATGGGGCTGTCGGTGGCGTTGTTCTGGGTGGCGTGGCGGCTCCCGCGGCCGCAGTACTGACCGGGCTAGCGGGAGGGCTGCTCCGAGGGGACGAACTCCGCCAATAGGGTCGGGCCCCAGACGACCGCGCCGCCGTCGTCGAAATCGAAGAGGCTGAGGCGGTCGCCGGCGATGGGGTCGTCGGTGCCGAGGGCGACGGGGAGCTTCTGGGTGCTCCACTTCGACATGTCGAGCATGAGCTCGACGATCTGGGCCTCGGTGAAGTGGGCCTTGACCTGCTCGCGGAGCTCATCGCTGATGGCGCCGGGGGCGGTTACGAAGGCGTCGGTGAGGCGGAGGGCGACCTTCTGGTGCTCGGGCAGGTCGCTGTCCTCGTAGTGATCGATCTTGGCGGCCATGTCTTCGTCGAGGCCTGCATCCCGGGCAACGCCCAGGCGGAGGGACATTCAGGTGAAGCACTGGTGCTGGCGCGCGCAGCGCAGCCGCACCAGCTCGGTGGTGACGGGATCGAGGCCGCTCAGGCGCACCACGGCGTCCTGGTAGGCGCCGATGGCGGCGCCCAGTCCGGGGGCGACAGGGGCGGTGGGGCCGGCGGGTTCGGGCAGGCGGCGCTCACGTACGGAAGTCATGTCGTTTCCTCCTGGGGCGCGAGGACCGTTCGCAGGCCGAGCGCCAGACGCTGGTGTTGGTCGAGGGCGAGGAGGGCGCTGACGAAGGCCTGCACCTCTCCGGGGCTGAAGTGCTCCAGCAGGGCGTCGACGTCGCCCTGCGTGACGCCGGCGACATCGCCGACGAACTGCTCGGTGAAGGCGAGGCAGGCGCGCTCGCGGTCGCTGAAGAGGGCCGAGTCTGGCCAACCGGCGATGGCGGCGGCCTTCTCGGGGTCAACGGGAGCGCCGGGGGCGGGGCGAGCGGCCTCGCGGTCGTCGGCCTGGAGGCTGGCGATGCGGAGGCGGCAGAGCTCCAGGACCTCGGGGTCGAGGGCCTTCCACAGTTCCCCATGGAGGTTCGTGATGACACCGCGGACCTCGGGGGCGAAGCGCGCGAGGCGCTCGTCGAGGTCAGGGGCAAGGAGGCCGGGGTTGCCGGTGTCCGCCATAGGGGGACGGTACGAACGCGGGCATGGCGCGTCAATGCCCCAACAATGGCTCCCGGTAGGATGTGGGCATGCCGGAGAACGAACGGATTCCCGCGCCGCTCATTGTGGAGGCGCTGAAGGCGGCGTTCCGCGGGCAGCGGACAGCCCCGGCGAAGGACGGCGAGCCGCTGGGGTGGGTGCTCTCGGTGCCGGATACGCACCAGCGCAGCGTCATCGCGGAGCTGGAGGGCGATGACGAGCTTCGACTGCTGACCTGCTCGACCGAGGACGAGGCAAATGCCATCGCGGCGGGGTTGTACATCGGCGGGGCGGAGGTGGCGCTCATGATCCAGCACGCGGGCCTCTACGCCTCGGTGAACACGCTCCGCGGGGTGGGACTGGACGGGGGCGTGCCCCTGTTCGCGCTGGTGGGGCTACTGAGCCGCGAGCCCGAGCTGGAACCGGAGGACTCGCCGCGTTCGATGGTGCGGTTCGCGGGGCCGCTCATGGACACGTTCGACGTGCCGCACGCGCTGCTCGAGACGCGGG
>VXRS01000037.1:6366-12869 GCA_009838385.1 Dehalococcoidia bacterium
GCGGGGCCGCTCATGGACACGTTCGACGTGCCGCACGCGCTGCTCGAGACGCGGGACGACCTTGGGCTCATCGCGGAGTACTACGCGCTGAGCCGGGAGCGGTCGGGGCCGGCGGTTGTGTTCGTCGGGCGGGAGACAGCTTGATGCGCCCGGAGGACGTGCTGCGGGCGATCAACGAGGCGCGGGATGACGCGCTGGTGGTGCCGACGATGACGGCGGTACCGGCCTGGCGCACGATCGCGCCGGAAGCGCCGAGCGTGGCCTGCGTCGGCTTCATGGGGGGCGCGTCGTCGCTGGGGCTGGGGCTGGCGCTGGCGCAGCCGGAGCGGCGGGTGATCGTGCTCGACGGGGATGGGTCGCTGCTGATGCAGCTCGGCTCGCTGGCGACGGTGGCGGGGGCGGCGCCGGCAAACTACACGCACGTGCTGTTCGCGAACGGGGTCTACCAGACCTCGGGAAGCCAGGGGATTCCGGCCTCGGGGTCGGTCGATTTCGCGGGGATGGCGGAGGCGGCGGGGTACGCGTTCACGACGCGCATCGACACGCTAGAGGAGCTGCGCATCCGCCTGCCGGAGCTGCTGAGCGTACGGGGGCCGGTGCTGGTGGAGCTGGCGGTGGAGGAGGCGGAGTTGACGCCGATGACGGCGCCCGGTGGGGACCCGCTGCGCGTGCAGGTGCAGCAGTTGCGGGAGCGACTCGCCGGCGAGGGCTAGCGGCCGGTTAGCAGGCTCACTGAACGGCCACAGATGTGCCACTAGGGTGGTACCTCGTATCGTTCCCGAGAGCACTTCCGGAGAGAGCACTTGAAGGCTTCCACCACGACAACACCTGGACGACCCCTGGGGCTATGGCTGGGTCTTGCCCTGCTCGCGCTCGTCGCCATTGTGCTGGCGACGGCGTGCGGCGATGACGACGACACGGCTCCCGAGGAGACCACACCCACTACGGAAGCGTCGACGGCAGAACCGACGGCAACCCCGACGGCCGAGGCAACGGCCGAGCCGAGGGCGGAGGATGGACGGCTAGGGCAACTGCACGCGAACGCCGCGGCGTTCGAGTACCAGGCGGGGAAGCGTGGCGGAACGCTCACGTTTGCGACGATCTCGGACCCGCTGACCTTCAACCTGGCCATCGCCAACGACGCTTCCTCCTCGGGGGTGCTGGACTACCTGTTCGAGGGCCTGACCGAGGTGTCGTGGCTGACGAACGAGGTCGAACCTTCGCTCGCGGAGTCGTGGGAGAACTCGTCCGACGGGCTCAGCTGGACGTTCCGGCTGCGCGAGGACGTGCGCTGGCATGACGGGGAGCCGTTCACAGCGCAGGACGTGGCGTTCACCTTCAATCAGATCATCTACAACGACGACATCCCCGCGAGCAGCCGGGGCACCTTCACCTACCGATTCCTGAACGATGCGGGCGAGTGGCAAACAGCGCGGATGTCGGTGGACGTGATCGACGACTACACCGTGCGCTTCGATCTGCCCGTGCCCTTCGCACCGTTCCTGCGAGCGATGGGGACGCCGATCTACCCGAAGCACATCCTCGAGCAGGCGGTTGCAGACGGTGTGTTCGCGGAAACGTGGGACATCGAAACCGACCCGGCAGAAGTCATCGGGACGGGTCCTTTCACGATCGAAACCTACGAGCCAGCCAAGCGCGTCGTGCTGAAGCGCAACCCCAACTACTGGCTGACGGACGAACAGGGCGAGAGGCTTCCGTACCTGGACTCGGTTGTGCACATCATCGTTCCGGATATTGAAGCGGCGCTGGCGGCCTTCCGGTCGGGGGAGAGCGACCTCTTTGGGGTGCCGGGGAGGGATTTCGCGGAGGTCTATCCGTTCCAGGAGGAGGAGAACTTCACGATCCACCGGCGAGGTCCGGGTTTCGGAACGACCTTCCTGGCATTCAACCAGAATCCCGGGACGAACGCAGAGACCGGCGAGCCGTACATCGCGCCCGAGAAGCTGGCGTGGTTCCAAAACACACAGTTCCGCCAGGCCGTCTCGCACGCGATCAACCGTGACGCGATCATCGAGGGAGTGTTCGACGGGCTGGGGTACCCGCAGTGGGCGTCCATCAGCCCCTCGGCGGGCGACTTCCACAACCCGGAGGTGCGACGGTACGAGTACGACCCGGACACGGCCGTGGGCATCCTGGACGAACTCGGCTGGGTGGACCAGAACGGCGACGGCTTCCGCGAAGACGGGGACGGCAACCCGATCGTCTTCACCATCGTGACGAACGAAGAGAATTCCATCCGCACGGAGGTGCTGGCGCTGCTACGCGAGGACCTTCACGCAATCGGTATCGACGCGAGGGTCGAGGTGCTACCGTTTGGCGACATCGTGGCGCAGCTGACGGCTGCCTACGACTGGGAGGCAGTCATCATCGGGCTGACGGGCGGCACGGAGCCGCACGGCGGGATCAATGTGTGGCACAGCAGCGAGCCGCTCCACCTGTGGAACCCGAACCAGTCGGAGCCGGCAACGGAGTGGGAGGCGGAAGTCGACCGACTGTACATCGAGGGCAGCCAGGAGCTGGACCACGAGCGGCGGGTGCAGCACTACCACCAGGCACAGGCCATCGCGGCGGAGAACGTGCCGCTCATCTACACCGTGCTCTCGGAGCGGCTGAGCGCCGTGCGCAACGTGTTCGGCAACACGACGCCGACGCTCTACGGCGTGTTCGACGTTCGCTACCTGTTCCGGCTGGACCAGTAGCGGCGGTCGCTACTCCCGGGGGATGCCGAGGGCGTCGTACGAGTCCATACCGGCGTCGTACTTCGCCTGGGCGGCGTTCATGATCTCGATGGCATCGGCGCGACGGGCGGTCTGACCGAAGATCTGCTGCTCGTGGCGGCGGGCGTCGTAGATGTTGAGGTCGCGACCACCCATGAAGCTGCGCTTGCAGGCATCGAGGCTGAAGGCGGGCCACTGGGCGATGTGGGCGGCCCAGGCGATGGCCTCCTCGCGGAGGGTGTCGTCGGGGACGACCTTGTTGATGGCGCCGAGGTTGAGGGCCTCCTGAGCGGTGATGGGGCGGCCGTCGAGGATCATCTCGAGGGCCTTGGTCGGGCCGATGAGACGGGCGAGGCGCGTGCAGCCGCCGGCGCCGGGCGGGATGCCGATGGCGACCTCGGGCTGGCCATAGGTGGCGGACTCGGCGGCGATGCGGAGGTCGCAGCCCCAGGAGAGCTCGGCGCCACCGCCCCAGGCCTGGCCGTTATTGGCGGCGATGGAGATGAGGGGGCTATCGCCGACGCGCTCGAAGAGCATGCGGTCGGCGCCGTAGGGTGTCCGCGGCGGAGGGACGGCGTTGCCCATCGCGGCCATGCCTTCCATGGCCTGGACGATACCGCCAAGGTGCCAGTGGGCGATGAAGTAGCCGGGCGTATCGGAGGCGAGCACGAAGACCTTTGCACCGGACTCCTCGATCTCGGCGATGGCGTCGAGGATACCCGCGCCAAGCTCGCCGCCCCCGAAGTTCATGGGCGGGTCGGAGAAGGCGATGAGGCCGACGCCGTCGGCGGGGTAGGTCACGTTGACGGTTACAGACACGGGTAGGGCTCCTCGGAGTGAAGTGGCGCGTAGTGTGCGGCGGCGGGAGACGCTTCGCCAGCGGCAGGCCGCATCGTGAGGCCGCGCCAATGTCGCGAAAGTGGCAGAATCCGCCCAAGAGTTCATCGAGGGAGACCGACGCATGACGACAGAGAGCGCGGCAAGCGACTACACGGAGATGATCAACGCGGTGGCGAAGTGCCCCGTGAACCTGGAGGACGTGGACCTCTTCGAGCCCGGGGCGCAGGAGCACTGGGCGGATGCCTACAAGATCCTCCACGCGGAATCGCCCGTGCAGCGCATTCCGGGTGAGGGCAGCACGCCCGACACCGACGGCTTCGTCATCACGAAGTACCAGGACATCTACGACATCGTGCGCGACCCGTGGACATTCCCGCAGCCGGGATTCGCCGGCGCGGAGGGAAACAGCACCGCCGGCATGAGCACCGAGGACGGCGAGGCGAGCGCGCTCGCCGACGCGATGGCGCTGAACACGCTGCGGCCCAACCTGGAGCTGCACAAGGCGCACCGCATCGAGCTGACCGATCCGTGGGTGGGGGCGACGGGCGCGCCTCGCCACCGCCCGATGGTCGAGAAGTTCGTGGACCAGTTGATCGATGAGTGGATCGACCGCGACCCGGCCGAGATCGAGTTCGTCGAGGAATTCGCGGCGCCGCTCCCGCAGCTCGTCATGACGACGATCCTGGGGTGGCCGCTGGAGGACCTGGACATCCTGCGGAAGTGGGGCCAGGCGCAGGTGCGGCGGTTCGTCTACGGCAAGGGCCACCGCAACCTCATGTCGGACGCAGAGGAGATGGAGAACGCCAAGGATCTCGGCGACTTCATGGCGTATGTCCAGGAGCAGGTAACGCACAAGCGGGAGAACCCCGGCGACGACATGACCACCTTCCTGACGCAGGTCACCTATCAGGCGATGAACCGCAAGCTGACCGACAACGAGGTCATCGGGGTGCTGTTCGGGATGCACATCGGCGGTCTCGAGACGACGCAGTACGCGATCGCGGCGGAGGCGCAGCTGCTGGCCGAGAATCCCGCACTGTTCCAAGAGCTGAAGGCGGACCCCTCCAAGGTTCGCTTCTTCGCCGAGGAAGGGATGCGCATCCACGCGCCCACGCAGGGTCTCTCGACGCGCATGGCGGCGAAGGACGTGGAGATTCGCGGGGTGCCGATCCCGCAGGGGTCGATCCTGCACCTGCGCTACGGCGCGGCGAACCTGGACGACGAGGAGTTCGGCTGTCCGGCCGACGTCGACCTGGCGCGCCCGAACACGGGGCGGCACATGACGTTCTCGCAGGGCATCCGGGTGTGCCCGGGGGCGGGCATCTCGCGCCTCGAGCAGAACATCGCCTGGGAGCGGCTGACGCAACGGCTGGACACGCTCGAGTTCATCCCGGGCAAGAACGACTTCCGCCACCAGCCCGGCATCATGCTCGGCCTGTGGGAGCTGCACATGCAGTTCACGAAGGCCGCCGGCTAGAGGAGGCCGATCCCGTGCGCGACGAACGGGCACATCCGAGGAATGCCGGGGCCGGCAACGCCGACGCTCCGGCGGCGGCGCGGCCCTTCCGCAAGCCGCCGCCACTCCACGGGCGGGAGTCGCACATCCGCATCTTCGACGCCGAGAACGAGGCGCGGAAGGTGTACGGGGAGACGCAGCGGTCGCGGGACGGCTCGCTCCCGCACGAGGAGCACGGTCCGAGCGCCGTGCTGAAGGCGCTCGATCCGTTCTGGACGCGGGGAATCATCCCCGAGGACGAAGTCGAGGCCTAGAGTTCCCCAAAGGAGACACGCAATGACGGCGACAGAAGAGTCCTCCGCGTTCGCCGAGGCCATCCGGGAGCAACTGAAGCTGGCGATCGAGCCGCAGGAGTTCGACAGCGACGAGTTCCAGCGGGACCCGTTCCCTCTCTACAAGCGGCTGCGCGATCATCACCCGATCTACCAGGACCTGTTCCACAAGCGCTGGGTAGTGAGCCGCTACGACGACATCGTCGCGGTCTTCCAGAACAACGACGACTTCGACCGGGCGGCGTACGACCCGAAGGGGGAGTACGAGTTCGGGAAGAAGCAGGTGTTCGGACCGAACATCCTCGAGTACGGCAACAGCGACGAGCACCGCTTCCTGCGCAACGTCGTGGCCGACCAGTTCGTGGGGAACCGGCTCGCCGGTTTCCTCCCGTTCATCGAGCAGATCGCGCGCGAGATGATGGGGAAGATCTGGGAGAAGTCGACGGACGACATCGCGAAGGGCTTCGCGGACACGGGCGAGGTTGAGCTGGTCAGCCAGTTCACGACGCAGTTCCCGATCCGCGTTATCTCGAACATGCTCGGACTGCCGCGTGCGGACGAGGACACGTTCGTGCGCTGGTACCAGCACCTGATCGTGGGGCTGGGCTTCGGCGGGGAGTACTTCGCCAAAGGGATGCAGGCGCGGAACGAGATGTGGGACTACCTCGACCCGCTCATCCGGCGGGCGGAGGATAACCCCGGCGAGGACCTGATCTCGCGCATCGTGCACGCGGAGTTCCGCGGGCAGCGCATGAACGCGGACGAGATCAAGGGGTTCATCGCGCTGCTGCTGGCGGCGGGCGGCGACACGACGGACAAGGCGATCGCGAACATGTGGTACCACATGCTGTACACGCGCCCGGACCAGTTCGAAAACGAGGTTCAGCGCGATCCCAGCCTCTGGACGAACGTGTTCACGGAGATGATGCGCTACGACCCGGTGGTGCACGGCCAGGCCCGACACACCACGCGGGAGATCAAGATCCACGGCGAGGTCATCCCGGAGCGGGCGGTGGTCTCGCTGATGCTGGGGGCGGGCAACCGGGACGAGCGCGTGTTCAAGGACCCGGACACGTACGACATGCTGCGGGACGACCTGCACATGGGCCGCGAGCTGCGTTCGGGGCGCTACCCGGA
>VXRS01000066.1:0-6910 GCA_009838385.1 Dehalococcoidia bacterium
TGCTCGTCTTCGTGCTCGTGCTCGTCTTCGTGCTCGTGCTCGTCTTCGTGCTCATCGGCGTGCGCCAGACCCTCAGGGAAGGGGCGCAGGTCCATGTCGTGCGTCAGCTCCAGCACGGAGCCCTCGGTGCTGTCCGCCAGGTCCTCTTCGATTACGCTCAGCTCCGCACCCACGATCACGACCAGGTCCGCCTCGGTTGCCTTGCGGATGTCACTGGGTGCAAGCGCGAACGTGTGCACGTCCGCCCCTGCGGGGACGATGCTCTCAACGGAGACTCGATCGCCTCCTACTTGCTCAACGAGGTCCTTGACGATGGTCGTCGAGGTTACGGCCGAGAGGGTTGCGCCCTCGCCTTCTCCCCCCTCGTCATCCCCGCAGGCGATGGCAATGAACGCCGCCCCCACGAGCAGTCCGGCGAGTGCGAGGCGAAGCCCCTTCAGAAACGGCAATCCCATCGGTTTCTCCCTCTTGAGCCAGGGTCGCATTGCGACCCCGTATCATTGGATCAGTGATATGTAGTGTCAAGAAAAAACCAAGCGCGAGCAGCAATCTTTCACCGCGTTCGTTGACACGCTCTCTCGGCCATCCCTACGATCGGCGCCGTGACCAGCATCCCCACCGGCCGCCTCGAGGACACGGGCTATCGCCTGACCGCTCCCCGGCGCGCCGTCATCGACGCCCTCGCGCGCACCGACCGCCCCTTCACCATTGAGGAGCTGAGCGAACAACTCCCCAACATCGGGCGGGCGACCGTCTTTCGCACCATCAAGCTCCTCCACGAGCTTGATATCGTCTGCCGCGTTCCCCTCGAGGACGGCCGCATCCGCTACGAACGCTCCCACAGCGGCCGCCACCACCACCACCTGATCTGCAGCGAGTGCGGTTCGGTAACCGAGTTTGTCGACCCTGCCCTCGACGAAGCCATCGAGCAGAACGCGGAGAGTGCCCGCTTCGAACTCGATAGCCATAACGCCGAACTCTACGGCCGCTGCGCGACCTGCCGGCGCCTTCCCTGACTCTCTCACCCTCGATCCGGTCCCCCCTGCTACCATCCCGCGATGCTTGGCCCCTACCGAGTGCTCGATCTCTCCGACGAGCGTGGCCTGCTCTGTGGCTACATCCTCGCGGACCTTGGCGCCGAGGTGATCCTGGTCGAACCGCCCGGCGGTTCGCCTGCCCGCAAGACCCCGCCTCTCCTCGCCGGCGCCCCCGAGGGTGAACAATCGCTCTACTGGGCCGCCTACGCCCGCAACCGGCGCAGCATCGAGCTCGACCTCGACTCCCCAGAAGGCCAGGCGGAGCTGCGCCGCCTCATCGCTTCTGCCGATGTCCTGATGGAATCCGACGCCCCGGGCGCGATGGCGCGGCGTGGTCTCGGCTACGACGACCTCGCCGAGGTCAATCCGGGACTCGTCTACGTGTCCATTACCCCATTCGGCCAGGATGGCCCGAAGGCGAACTACCTCGCGACGGACCTCGTCGTCGCCGCCGCTTCGGGAACCATGCACATCGCCGGCTATCCCGATGCCGCACCCGTCCGCGTCACCGCTCCCCAGGCCTGGCACCACGGGTCCGGCGAGGCTGCCGGCGCTGCCCTCATCGCCCTGGCCGAACGGGCCCGATCCGGTCGCGGCCAGCACGTGGATGTCTCCGCCCAGCAGGCGTTGAACCTCGGGGCCTTCGGCCAGCTGGTGAACGTCACCGCCGGCGCTCCCGAGACCGTGCGCGTGGCCGGCGGCGCCATCGTCGGGCCGGTCACGCTCAGGCTGATCTGGGAGGCGAAGGACGGCTATGTCTCCCTTACCTTCTTCTTTGGCAGTGCTGTCGGGCCCTTCACGCGGCGTCTTATGGAGTGGGTCTGCGAAGAGGGCGGCTGCGACGAGGCGACCCGCGACAAGGACTGGATCGCCTACGCAGCCCTGTTGCAGCAGGGGAAGGAGCCCTACTCGGAGTTCGAGCGCATCATCGGCGTCGTCGAAGCGTTCCTCCGGACGAAGACCAAGGCCGAGCTGATGATGGAGGCCCAGAGCCGCCGGCTGCTCATCCTTCCCGTCGCGACCGTGCCCGAGGTGCTCGAGAACCCCCAGCTGGAGGCGCGAGGTTACTGGCGCTCCCTGCCCGTGGGTGGTCGTGAGGCGCGCCACCCTGGCCCCTCGGTCCGCTTCTCCGCCTGGTCCCGTCCCGACGATCGTCCCGCGCCTCCCTCGGGCGCGAACACCGACGAGGTGCTCGCCGAGCCCGTTCGCCCCGCGCCTCCCGCGCCCGCCGATCCACCCCGGACCACCCTTCCCCTTGAGGGACTGAAGATCCTCGACTTCATGTGGGTGATGGCTGGACCCGCCGCCACCCGCGTACTCGCCGACTACGGGGCGACCGTCATTCGCGTGGAGACGCCGTCGCGTCCCGGCGCAGGACGCAGCATGGCGCCCTTCCGTGGCGGGCAGTTCGCCCCCCAGAACTCGCTCTTCTTCGACAACATGAATGCGGGCAAACTCGGCCTCGCCCTCAACCTTGGCTGCGAAGAGGGCCGCCGGATCGCCCGCGACCTCGTGAAGTGGGCTGATGTCGTCGCAGAGTCCTTCGCCCCCAGGGCGTTCCGCGGTTGGGGCCTCGACTATGACTCCCTTCGCCAGATCAAGCCCGACCTGATCATGGTGAGCAGCTGTCTCTTCGGGCAGGACGGTCCGCTCTCCGATGTTTCCGGCTTCGGCACGATGGGCGCCGCCGTCTCCACCTTCATCGACCTCACCGGGTACCCCGACCGCTCCCCCGCCGGGCCCTTCAGCGCCTACACCGACACCATCGCCCCGCGCCTCCTCCTCGCCGGGCTCCTCGCCGCCCTCGACCATCGCCGTCGCACCGGTAAGGGCCAGTACATCGACCACTCCCAGGTCGAGAGTTCCGTCCAGTTCGTTAGCCCATACCTGCTCGACTACCAGTTGAACGGCCGTGCTCTGACCCGCATGGGCAACCGCGACCCCGACATGGCCCCCCACGGGGTCTACCCCTCGCGCGGTGACGACGACTGGGTCGCGATTGCTGTTCGGGACGACGGCGACTGGCTTCGCCTCTGCGCCGTCATCGAGCGTCCCGATCTGGCCGGTGATGCCCGCCTTGAGGCGCTCGCCGGACGCCTTACCGCGCAAGACGAGCTCGATGCCGCCATCTCCGCCTGGACGGCAGAGCGCCTTCCCGCCGAGGCCGAGGCCGCCCTTCAGGCCGGGGGCATCCCCGCCCACGCCGTCATCCGCGCCAGCAACGCCGTCGACGACCCGCAGCTCACACACCGCGGCCACATCGTTCGCGTCCCCCACTCCCTTCATGGCGAGTCAGTCGTCGAGGGCTCCCGCTTCCGCCTCTCCCGCACTCCCGCCCGCATCGGCCAACCGCCCGCCGTCGGCGAGCACACCGAGCAAATCCTCAAGGAGATTCTCGGCTACGACGACGAGCACATCGCCGACCTCGCCGCCGCGGGCGCCTTCGACTAGAACAGCAGACGTTCGCCCCTCTCCCGGCCCGCCGCTACGCTAGCTCCATGGCTCGCCGCCGGCGCCGCAGGCAGGAGATCCCTGAGGAAGACCGCTTCCAGACCGTTCGCATCGAGCGGATCGTCGCGGGCGGCCGCGGACTCGCTCGCCTCCCCGACGGCAAGGCGCTCATGGCCGCCTTCGCCGCGCCGGGAGAGCTCGTCGAGGTCGAGGTTGAGCGTATCCACAAGGACTACGTGGAGGGCGTCGTCACTAACGTGCTCGAGCCCTCCCGCAGCCGCGTGGAGCCGGAGTGTCGACTCTTCGGCGACTGCGGCGGCTGCCAGCTCCAGCACCTCGAGTATCCCGCCCAGCTCGCGGCCAAGGAGGGCGTTGTGCGTGAGCAGCTTGCCCGCATCGGCGGCCTTCCCGACGTTACTGTGAACCCGGTTATTGGCGCCGACGATCCTTGGGGCTACCGCAACCACATGCGCTTCTCCGCCGGCCGCAAGTTCGGCGACGCCGGTTTCATCCACCGGCGCGGACGCGGCCTGCTCAAGGTCACGAAGTGCCCCATCGCCGACCCCTGGGTGAACGCCGTGCTCCCCCGACTCCAGGGGCACGCCCATGGCCTCCACCAGATCCAGCTCCGGCGCAACGCTGCCACCGGCAGCACCCTGGTCACCCCCGCCCTGGAAGTGCTCCCCGAGGAGAGCGGCCAGGAGTACTACGTCGAGGAGCTGGCCGGGCGCCGCTTCCGCGTGAGCGCGTCATCGTTCTTCCAGGTCAACAGCGCCCAGGCCGAGAAGCTGGTGCAGCTCGTCGCATCTGAGCTGCCGAAGCAGGGCCGCCTGCTCATCGATGCCTACGCGGGTGTCGGCACCTTCGCCGCCATCTTCGCCGGGCGCTTCGAGCGCATCATCGCCATCGAGGAGTCGCCCTCCGCCCTCCGCGATGCCGAGGTCAACCTCGACGGCATCGAGAACGTCGAGTTCCGCCGCGCGAAGGTGGAGGAGCTCCTGCCCGGCCTCGCCGAGGAGCCCGATGTGGTCCTTCTCGACCCACCCCGCGTCGGTTGTGCCCCCGAGGTGCTCGAAGCTCTCGTCGGGTTCGCGCCTCCCACCATCGTCTACGTCTCCTGCAACCCCACCACCCTCGCCCGCGACCTCCGCCGCCTCACCGATGCGGGCTACCAGCTCGAGGGCGTCACCCCCATCGACATGTTCCCGCAGACCGCCCACATCGAGTGCGTCTCGCGCCTGACGCGCCCCGCCGCCTAGCGTGGCCGGCCCCGTCGTCCTCGCCTCCGCCTCGCCCCGACGCCGCGATTTGCTGAAGGCGCTCCTCGACGAGTTCGCGGTCGATCCCGCGGACATCCACGAACGCACCACCGATGACCCCCGCGCCGACGCCCGCCGCCTCGCCCGCGAGAAGGCCTCTGCCGTTGCCCGCCGCCACCCGGGAGCCGTCGTCATCGGGGCCGACACCATCGTCCACGATGGCGAACGCGCCTACGGCAAGCCCGGCGAAGCCGAGACGGCGGCGGCCATGCTGCGTGCCCTGCGCGGCAAGACGCACCTTGTCGTGACCGGCATTGCCGTCGTCTCCGCGAGCGGCGCGGCGAGCGAGATCAGCGCCTCACAGGTCACGCTCGCGGACCTCGATGACAGCGCCATCGCTACCTATGTCGCCAGCGGCCGTCCCCTCGACAAGGCGGGCGCCTACGCCATCCAGGACGAGGACGTGCCCACGGTGACCGTGCTCGACGGCTGCTACTGCTCGGTCATGGGGTTGCCCCTCTGGCGCCTGCGCACGCTCCTCGCGACCGCGGGTGTCGTGGCGCGCGAGCCCCACCGCGCCCTTCCCCGCTGTGAGGGTTGTCCCGAGCGCTAGGTGCGAGTCCCCAGCGGAAGCGCCCGCGCTGCCGCTGCCGCGGCCCGCTCGAAGCTCGCGAACACGGGGATGCGCCGCTCCGCGAACTTCAACCGCACCTCCGCCACGAACGCCTCCTCGTGTGCGGGGTGCATCACCATCAGGAACGGCTTCGCCGAGCGCTCGATGTGACTCGCCAGTGTGTCGACCAGGTCCTCGACGCGCTCGGGGTGGTTCTTCCACTGCCGTGCTCCGAACATCGCGGACTGCTCCATCACGAGCGCATCGACGCTCTCGTCGGCGTCGAGGATGCCGAGGATGCGCTCCAGCGTTTCCCGCTTCCCCTGCACCGTGCCCGCCATGTCGAGCGGGTTCTGGAAGCTCCCGCCGATGATGTTGAAGAAGCTCGACAGCTCCTCGTACGACTGTTCGCTCAGCCGCCCCACTTCGAACCCCTGCCCCACGAACGCGTCCGTGATGGAGACGGACTGCCCACCGGTCATCGCCATCAACGCCATGCGTTTGCCTGTCGAGGGCTTGGCGTCGAGCAGCACCTTCACCCCGTCGACCGTCTCGTCGAGGCTGTTCGTCGAAATCGCCCCGCACTGCCGCATGATTCCCTGCCAGACCGCGTGCGGCGAGGCCAGCGAGCCCGTGTGCGACATGGTCGCCCGCGCCCCCGCGTCCGTCTGGCCGCCCTTCCACACCACCACCGGCTTGCGCGCCGTCGCCGCCCGAAGCGCCTGCACGAAGCGAGGACCGTCCTTCACGCCCTCCACGTACATCGCGATGACCTCGGTTTCCGGATCTTCGGTCAGGTATTCGAGGTAGTCGCTGATGTCGAGCACGATTGCGTTGCCGAAACTGGCGCAACGGCTCAGGTGCATCCCGTTCGCGCCCATCACCAGGCTGAACATGATGCTGTGCGTCCCCGACTGCGAGACGAACCCGACCCGCCCGTCATCCGCCACCGGCACGTCCGGGTTGAACCGCACGCCAACGCGGGGCAGGTACAGCCCCATGCAGTTCGGCCCCACGACGTTGAAGTTCGCCTCGCGCGCCATCTCCGTGAGCTGCGCCTGCAGGCTCACGCCCAGCTCCTCGCCCGTCTCCGCGAAGCCCGAGGTGAAGAACGCCGCGCCTCCCACGTCCGCCTCGATCAGGTCCTTCATCACGTACGGCGAGACGTGCCGGGGCACCGCCACGAGCGCGTAGTCGACCGGGTCCGGGATGTCCGTGAGCGCGCGGAAATTCTCGATGCCCAGCTCTTCGATGCCCGGAATCTCTTTCTCGTCGATCTGGACCGAGTAGAGGTTGCCGCCCCGGTCCTTGAAGGGCTGGTTGTTCCGCAGCCACATGTAGTTCGGACCCTTGTCGCCGATGATGGCGACGGTCTTCGGGTTGAACATGCGGTCGAGCGGGTGTCCCGGTACCGACATCTCAGGCCTCCGCCAGCACGATGCGCGCGTCCACCGCGATTGCGCCTTCAGGTGAGGCGATAACCGGGTTCAGGTCGAGCTCCGCCACCTCCGGGTGCTCCGCCGCGAACACCGACACGCGGTCGAGCATCG
>VXRS01000066.1:7010-12806 GCA_009838385.1 Dehalococcoidia bacterium
CCCGAGCACGACGCCGCCCACGTCGCTCTTGTGGGCCACGTTCGGGGAGACGACCTTGAGCGCCACCGGATAGCCCATCGCCTCGGCTTGCGCTGCCGCCTCCTCGCGCGTCTGCGCCAGCGTGGTCGCCGTCACGGGAACGCCGGCGTCGCCCAGCGCCGCTTTCGCCTCCACCTCGGAGAGCAGGGTGCGGTTCTCGGCGCGCGCGCTGGCGATGGTATCGGCGAAGGTCATGGGCGGTCCTCGGCGTGGAGTCGCCGGATTCTAGCGGCCCCTGTGCGTTCACGCCCGATGGATGAGGGAAACAGGGTTGGAGGCGCCGACCGGAATCGAACCGGTGATAAAGGTTTTGCAGACCTCTGCCTTACCACTTGGCCACGGCGCCGCGAGGAAAACTGGTGCCCAGGGTGAGATTTGAACTCACACGCCCCGAAGGGCACTGCCCCCTCAAGACAGCGTGTCTGCCGGTTCCACCACCTGGGCCCAGACCATCGATCGTAGGCAGCGAGCCAGCCTGCGGCAAGCGCATTGGCGGTAGCGCCACCCGATCTCAGGAAGAGGGTTTGGCAGGGGTGGCAGGACTCGAACCCGCGACACTCGGATTTGGAGGCCGATGCTCTACCAACTGAGCTACACCCCTGCGGCCCTGAGATCGTACCAAACACCCGAGACACGGGCCCCGACCGCCTCTCCCGGCGATCATTGTTCGTTGGCCGTCCCTCCCCAACACTCGTTCAATGACACGACATCTGCTTGACTCCGCCGACCTCACGCCTGCCGAGATCGGTTTCCTCCTGGAGACCGCCCTGGAGTTCAAGCGTCGTCCCCGCAAGCTCCTCGAAGGGAAGCATCTCGCCCTCCTCTTCGAGAAGCCGTCCCTGCGAACCCGCGTCAGCTTCCAGGTCGGGATGCACCACCTCGGTGGCGAGACCCTCTACCTCGCCCCCCAGGAAGTGGGGCTTGGCGAGCGCGAGGCCATCAAGGACGTCGCCCGTGTCCTCGCCCGCTACGTCGACATCGTCGCCGTGCGCACCTTCGGACAGGTCATCGTCGAGGAATACGCGCGCTTCTCCGACATCCCCGTCGTCAACGCCCTCACCGACGAGCAGCACCCCTGCCAGGCGCTCGCCGACCTGCTGACCCTGCGCGAGCGCTTCGGCGACCCGCGCGGCCACTCCCTCGCCTTCATCGGCGACGGCAACAACGTCTCCTCCAGCCTCATCGTGACGGCTGCCTCGCTTGGTATGGATGTGCGCCTCGCGACGCCCGAGGGCTACCGCCCACCCGAGGCCTTGCTAACCGAGACGCAGGTTCGCGCCGGCGAGACGGGCGGCTCGTTCCTGCTCACGGCGGACCCCGACGAGGCCGCCGCAGGCGCGGACGCGCTCTACACCGACACCTGGATCTCCATGGGCCAGGAGCGCGAGTCGGAGCGCCGCCGTATCGATTTCGTCGGGTACTGCCTCGATGAGGCGCTCGTGGCTCGCACCTCTCCCAATGCGCTCATCATGCACGACCTCCCCGCCCACCGCGGCGAGGAGATCACCGACGAGGTCATGGAGTCCCCCAACTCCATCATCTTCGACCAGGCGGAGAACCGCGTGTGGGCGCAGGTGGCCGTCGTCGCCTTCCTTCTGGGGCTCGTCGAGGCGCCTGCCGCCTGAACCTCTGGCCGTGGGCGCGTTCGCTATGATTGCCGGGGGAGGCCGGCGCGTACGCGCCGCGAGCGATGAACCATGGACTTCCAGGAGGCCCGCGAAGTCCTCAATCAGTTCGATTGGTCGGCCGCGATCGACGTCCTGCTCATCGCGGCCGCCATTTTTGCTGCCTTCCGGCTGCTGAGCCGCACGCGCGCTATCACCCTGCTGCGCGGCGCCGTGGGCCTCATCCTCGTCCTCGTCATCCTCGGGCTCGCGCTCGACCTGACCGCCGTCAACTGGATTCTGCAGAACGGCCTCGTCGCCCTCATCGTCGGCGCCGCCGTCATCTTCCAGCCCGAGATCCGGCGCGGCCTCGACCTGCTCGGCCGAACCGGTATCCAGGACCTCCTCGCCCACGACCCCACCGAGGACACCATCGATGCCGTCGCCGAGGCTGCTACGCGTATGGCCCGGGAACGGCACGGCGCCCTCATCGTCTTCGAGCGCGAGACCGGTCTCCAGGACGTCGTCGAGACCGGCGTCCCCGTCGATGCACGCGTCTCCTCCGAGCTGATCGAGGGCATCTTCTTCCCCAACTCGCCCCTGCACGACATGGCCACCGTCGTCCGCGGCGCCCGTGTGGTTGCCGCCTCTTGCGAGCTTCCCCTGGCCGACGAGGTTCGGGGGTTCGGCGTGCGCAGGCTCGGGACACGTCACCGCGCTGCCGTCGGTATCACGGAGCAGACCGACGCCCTCACCGTCATCGTCTCCGAGGAGACCGGCGAGATCAGCGTGGCCCAGAGTGGCCGGCTCGACCGGGTTGCTCGCGGATCGCTCCTCGCCCAGGAGCTTCACCGGCGCATGGAGCGCCATCCCGACGGCGGCAACGGCGAGCCCGCCGGCCTAGAGCGCGTGACGAATGAATGACCTCTGGGTACGCCTGCGCCCGCTGCTGCTGACCGCGCGCACCCTTGCGGGGGCCACGGTCCTCTCCCTCGTTCACAACTGGCCGCTCACCCTCTTCAGCCTCGTGCTCTCCTTCGCCATCTGGTTCCTGGTGGAGGATGTCGAGAACCCGCGCATCGAGGCCACCGTCCCCGCCGAGGAGCAGGCCGCCATCCCCGTCGAGGTCGTCAACGTGCCGAGCGGCCTCATCGTGGGCGAAGTTGAACCCATCCGCGTCTTCGTCGAGGCCCGTGAGGAAGACATCGACGAGCTGCGCGCGGCCGACTTCAACGCCGTGGTGGACGCTTCGCAGGTCGGGGCCGGTGACATCCGCAGCCTTCCCGTCACCGTCACCACCGAGCGCCGCGAGGTGCGGGTCATCCGCCCGGAACCGCGGACCGTGGAGGTCTCCGTGGTCGCGACCGTCAGCAGGGAACTCCCCGTGACCGTCGTCATCACCGGGGAGCTCCCCTCGGGCTTTCGGCAGGGCCTTGAGGCGGTCGATCCTCCCTTCGTCGAGATCACGGGCAGGGAAGAGCTGGTGGACTCCGTCGACGAGATTCAGGCGACTGTCTCGATCGCTGGCCTGCAGAACACCCAGACCTTCAACGTCGAGCTCGTTCCGCGCACGAGCGACGGCTCCCGCGTGACCGTAACCCTCTCCCGGAACCGCGCCCGCGTCACCGTTCCCGTCGAGGAGGCGCTGCTGACGCGCCAGATCGCCGTCCTCGGGGGGGCGACCGGCGCCCCCGCGCGCGGCTATACCGTCACCGACGTCGCCGTCAGCCCCTCCCCCATCGAAGTCACGGGTCCACGCGACATCGTCGAGAGCCTCTCCGCCTTCGTCGTCGAGGATGCTGATGTCAGCGGCGCCATCGCCGAGGTCATCGAGAGCCGCGAGCTCGACCTTCCCCCGGGTGTGTCCGCAAATGTGGACACGGTCTTCATCACGGTCACAATCGACCCACAGATAGGATCGCGCGTGTTGCGCGTCGTCCCCGTCTTCAGCGATACCCCTCAGGGGCTGGAGCTGGCGGCAGGCGTGTACTTCGTGGAGGTCCGCCTCGCCGGCCTCGAGCCCGACCTCGCCCGCCTCGGCCTGGACGATGTGACGGCGAGCGTTTCCCTGGCCGGGGCCCCGCCCAGGTTCTCCCGCCACCAGCCCGAGGTTTCCGTGCCCGAGGGCATCGAGGTCGTGTCCGTCGCGCCCCTCTGGGTCCAGCTGGTCGCCCCTCCCGAGGACGAACCCGAAGAGGAAGAGGCCGCTACCGACGAAGAGGGCGAATCCGGCGAGGCCACCGAAGAGGATGAGGCCGGGCAGTGACCGCTTCCTCCCACCTTCCCCGCGTGGCCATCGTGGGCCGCCCCAACGTGGGCAAGTCGTCCCTCTTCAACCGCATCGTGGGTGAACGGCTCGCCATCATCGAGGACGAGCCCGGCACGACCCGCGACCGCCTTGAGGCCGAGGTTGAGTGGCGTGATCGGCCCTTCCTCTTGCTCGATACCGGTGGGTTTCAGGTCGAGGACGAGGGCGACTACACCGACCTCATCCGCGCCCAGATCAACGCCGCCATCGCCGAGGCCACCCTGGTGCTCTTCTGTGTCGACTCCCGCGACGGCCTCACTGCCAGCGACTATGACGTGGCCGACGCCGTGCGGCGCGGCGAGACCCCCGCCATCCTCGTCGCCACAAAGGCCGACAACGAGTCGCGCGAGATCGTCGCCGCCGCCGAAGCGGGGGCGCTCGGCTTCGGTCTGCCGCTCCCCGTCTCCGCCCTCCACGACCTGAACGTCGGCCTCCTCCTCGACGAGGTCGTCGAGCGCCTCCCCGAGACCCCGCCCCTCGTCGAGCAGGACCGCGTCCGCGTCGCCATCGTGGGGCGACCCAACGTCGGCAAGTCGACCCTCGTGAACGCACTCATCGGCGAGGAGCGCGTCATCGTCAGCGACGTTGCCGGCACCACCCGCGATGCCATCGACACCGACCTGGACGCCCCCGAGGGCGCATTCACGCTCATCGATACCGCCGGCATCCGGCGGCCCGGTAAGCGCGGCCAGGGCGTCGAGCGCCACGCCGTCCTCCGCGCCACCGCCGCCCTCGCCCGCTGCGACGTCGCCATCGTCCTTGTCGATGGCGCCCAGGGAGTCGCCTCGCAGGACACGCACATCGCCGGCCTCGCCCAGGAAGCTTCGACCGGCATCGTCGTGGCAGTGAACAAGACCGACCTCTGGGAGAGTCCCGAGGAAGACCGCGCCCGCCTGCTTGCCGCCATGCGCGAGCGCTTCCGCTTTCTGCCCTGGGCGATGTTCACGTTTGTCTCGGCCGAGGAGGCCGCCGGCCTCCCGGACCTGCTCCGCCTCGCCGCCGAGGCGCGCGAGGCGCGCCGCCGCCGCATCCCCACGGGCGAACTGAACGGGATTTTCCGCCGCGCCCTCCGCGACCACGCCCCTCCGGTCGTTCACAGCAAGCGCCTCAAGATCCGCTTCGCCACCCAGCCATCCGTCGACCCGCCCACCTTCGTCGTGTTCGTCAACGACCCGAAGCTCATCCACTTCAGCTACCGCCGCTACCTCGAGCGCTGCCTGCGCGAGGCGCACGACTTCGAGGGCACCGCCATCCGGTTCGCCTTCCGTGGCTCGAACGAGGAAGATGAGCCGGAATGATCGGCGAGTACATCGGCAACATCGCGATCGGCTACGTCCTCGGCTCGATCCCGACCGGACTGCTCCTTGGCTACCTCTGGCTGCGCAAGGACATCCGCGAATTCGGCAGCGGCAAGACCGGCATGACCAACATCCTGCGCACCGCCGGCCCCATCCCCGCCGCCCTCGGCCTCTTCGTCGACGTGGGTAAGGGCGCCGCGCCGGTCGTCATCGGCCGCTTCCTCTTCGATGACGTTGGCGTTGCCATGGCGGGCGGCGGAGCTGCGGTGGTCGGCCACGTCTGGCCGGTCTTCGCGGGGTTCCGCGGTGGCCGCGGAGTCGCGACCGCCCTCGGGACCCTCCTCGCTATCACCCCCCTCCTCGCGCTCGCCATGCTCGGCGCGGGTGTGATTGCCGTTGGCATCACGCGCATGGCCTCCGTCATGTCGCTTGTTGGAGGGATTGCCGCCGTCGGTATCACCGGCGGACTCGCCCTCGCCGGTGACCTCGACCCCATCGTCGCCTGGTACGCCCTCGGCATGGTCGCGTTCCTCTACTACATGCACAT
>VXRS01000041.1:0-5410 GCA_009838385.1 Dehalococcoidia bacterium
GAACGCGACTTCGTGCGCCGCCCCACCTCTCCCATCGAGGGGATCGAGGTGAAGGTCGTGCGTCCCCAGGACATGCCCGCCCTCGTCGCGATGGGCGCCTTCGACATCGCCGTCAGTGGTGTGGACCGGCTGCGCGAACACCTCGCCTTCTTTCCCGGCTCCCCCGTCGAAATGGCGCTCGACCTGCGCCGCAGCCGCTACCGTGTCGGCCCCGTCGTCCACAACGACTTTCCCGCGGAGACCACGCAGGAAGCGCTCGCGATCTGGTCGCGCCTCGGACGCCCGGTCCGCATCGCCAGCGAGTTCCCCGGCCTCGCCGAGGAGTGGGCGCGCGAGCTCCGCCTCCCCCACACCGCCATCATCCCCATCGCCGGCGCCAGCGAGGCCTTCGTTCCCGAGGACGCCGACATCCTCGTTGAGGGAACCGAGACCGGTACGAGCCTGCGTGTGAACAACCTCCGCATGCTCGACCCCTTCCTCGACTCCACGAACTGCGTCATCGCCGCCACGAACCCGCGGACCTCCCGCCGTGACCTGCTCGACATGCTCCTCGACCGGCTTCGCGACGGCGTTCGCGCGGCTGCTGCCGGGGAGGCCGAAGCGGTGGCGCAGGGGGCCCAGGGGGGCGCCTGATGCCGCCCATCACCCTCCACATGATCCTCGCCAGGAGGCTCGGCGAGGCCCTCCCCGATGACGCCCTCTCCCCCGAGTCCGGGCACTACCTGCTGGGCGCCACGGCCCCTGATATCCGCATCCTCACCCGTGCCGACCGGCGCACCACCCACTTCTTCGACCTCTCTGTCTTCGAGCACCAGGATTCCGTCGCGGGCTTCTTCGAGGCGCACGGGCGTCTCGCCGACCCCGCCCGCCTCAATGAGGAGACCCGCGCCTTCGTCGCCGGCTACCTCACCCACCTCGTGCTCGACGAACAGTACATAACAGGCATCTACCGCCGCTTCTTCTACCCCCACGACACGATGGGCGGTCCCCTGCGCGCCAACGTCATGGATCGCCTCCTCCAGTTCGACCTCGAGCGCGCCCACGGCGACGTCGAGCTCCGGGCGGACATCTGCGACGCCCTGGCCTGCACCATCGACACCATCGACGCCGGCTTCGTCGATGCCGAGACGCTCGAACGCTGGCGGCAGGTCGCCTGTGACATCGCCGCCCGTGGCATGGACTGGGATCGCGCCCGCGGCATGATCGAGAACCACCTCCGCCGCAGCGGCGTCGACGACTCCGAGGGCGAGCTGACCGGCTTCCTCGATTCGCTCCCCGACCTGCTCGGTGAGACAATCGGCCACGTGACGAGCGCGGAGCTCGATGCCTTCATCGAGCGCTCCACCGAAGCCGCCGCCGCTGCCGTCGCGAGGTACCTCGAATGCGGATAGTTCGAAACGCCGAGGAAGGCCGTCGTACGCTCCTCGCCCGCGCCCCCCTCGGTACGGGGGAGTTGCCGCTCGAGGTGCGCGAGACCACTTTCCGCACGTTCGGCAAGGAGCTCGAGCCCGACGAGGTCGTCCGTCGCATTCTCCGCGACGTCCGCGAGGACGGCGACAACGCCGTCCGCTACTACAACGGCCGCATCGACGGCGCCCAGGTCGAGGACCTGCGCGTCTCCGAAGAGGAGATACGCGCCGCCCACGACCAGGTCGACCCCGAGGTCGTCGAGGCGCTCACCTTCGCCGCCGGACGCATCCGCGCCTACCACGAGCAGCAGCTCCGCGGCGCCTTCGTCGACTTCCAGCTCAACGGCCTCGGGCAGCTCACGCGCGCCATCGAGCGCGCCGCCATCTACGTGCCCGGCAGCGCCGCGCCCCTCCCCAGCACGGTGCTCATGTGCGCCATCCCCGCGCGCATCGCCGGCGTCGACGAGGTCTACCTCGGCAGTCCCGTCCTGCCCGACGGCTCCGTGCCCCCCGTCAAGCTCGTCGCCGCCGAGATCGCGGGCGTCGACGGCGTCTTCAAGGCCGGTGGCGCCCAGGCCATCGCTGCCTTCGCCTTCGGCACCGAGACCATCCCGAAAGTCGACAAGATCTGCGGCCCCGGCAACCTCTTCGTCACCCTCGCGAAGAAGCAGGTCTTCGGCGAAGTCGGCATCGATGCCGTCTACGGCCCCACCGAGACCATGATCATCGCCGACGAGAGCGCCGACCCCGAGCTCGTCGCCTCCGACCTGCTCGCCCAGGCCGAGCACGACCGCCTCGCTAGCCCCATCCTGCTGACCCCTTCGCACCACCTCGCCGAGCAGGTCGGAGCGGCCATCCGCCGCCAGCTGCGCGACCTCGGCCGCAGCAAGATTGCGAACGAGGCCATCGAGACCCGCGGCGGCTGCGTCCTCGTGAACGACATCGACCACGCCATCGAGCTCGCCAACGAGTACGCCCCCGAGCACCTCTGCCTGCTCGTCGAAAACGCGTCTGCCTACGCCATGAAGGTGCGGAACGCCGGCGGACTTTTCCTCGGCGAAAGCTCTCCCGAGGCGGTCGGCGACTACACCGCCGGACCGAGCCACACCATGCCCACCGGCGGCAGCGCCCGCTGGAGCTCGCCCCTCGGCGTGAGCGACTTCCTCAAGACCGTCAGCCTCGTGAACATCCCGCCCGAGGACGTGGAGGAGCTTGCCGAAGCCGCCCGCGTCATCGCCCGCGCCGAGGGCCTCGATGGCCACGCTGCCTCTGTCGAGCGCCGCCTCCAGGGCCGCTAGCGAGCCGCACCGTGGACCTCCGCCGCTACCTCCGGGACGACATTGACGATCTCGCGCACTACGCGCCCGTGCAGCCCCTCGACGTGCTTGCCGAGGAGATCGGGGTGCCCGTAGACCAGCTCGTCAAGCTCGACGCCAACGAGAACCTCTACGGCGCGCCCGAGGCTGTCCGCGAAGCCGCCGCTGCCGCCCCCCTCCACATCTACCCCGACCCCGACCAGACCGGCCTGCGTTCCGACATCGCCGCGTACCTCAACGTCCGCCCCGAGAACGTCGTCGCCGGGTCCGGCTCCGACGACCTCCTCGATGTCGTTCTCCGCCTCACCCTCCCCGACGCCACCGCTACCGCCACCCCGACCTTCGGCATGTACAGCTTCCTCAGCGGCGTCGCGGGCATCCGCCACATCGAGGTCCCCCGCACAGCCGGCTACGGGCTCGACCTCCCCGGCCTCCGCGCAGCCGTCGAGGATGGCGCCGGGGTCGTCTTCGTCGCCTCGCCCAACAACCCCACCGGCAACGCCGCCGGCCTTGAGGAGATCGAGGCGCTCTGCGCCCTCGACACCCTCGTCGTCGTCGACGAGGCCTACGCGGAGTTCGCCGGCACGAGCGCCGTCCCCCTCCTCGACGCGCACCCCAACCTCATCGTCATGCGCACCTTCAGCAAGTGGGCCGGGCTCGCCGGCTTGCGCGTTGGCTACGCCGTCGCGCACGCTGACCTTGTGGAACCGATGCTTGCCATCAAGCAGCCCTACAACGTGAACGCCGCCGGAGACGCCGCCGCGCGCGCCGCGCTCGCCCACCGCGACGAGCTCCTCGCGAACGTGCGCGCCATCGTCGCTGAGCGCGACCGTCTCTCCCGGGAGGTAGGCGCCCTCGGTTGGCTCGCCCCTCACCCCTCCGACGCCAATTTCGTGCTCTTCGACGTGAAGGCGGGCGACTCCGGCGAGATCGCGGACGCGCTCCGGCAGCGCGGCGTGCTCGTGCGCCGCTACGACCGGCCCGATCTCGCCAACAAGCTGCGGATCAGCGCCGGACGCCCCCGGGACACCGACCGCCTGCTCGAAGCCCTCAAGGAGGTCGCCCCCCGATGAGTGACCGTGTCGCCACCGTCAGCCGCCAGACCGCGGAAACGACCATCGCCATTGCCGTCGACCTCGACGGCACCGGCCAGTTCGAGATCGCCACGGGCCTCGGCTTCTTCGACCACATGCTCAGTCATATCGCCAAGCACGGCGTCTTCGATGTCTCCATCAAGGCCGAGGGCGACCTCCACGTCGATGCCCACCACACCGTCGAGGACACCGCCATCGCGCTCGGCGAGGCCTTCCGCGAGGCACTTGGCGACAAGGCGGGGATCGTGCGGGCCGGTTCGGCGCACATGCCCCTCGACGAAGCCCTCGCCTTCGCCGCCGTCGACCTCAGTGGCCGCCCCTACGCCGAGCTCGACCTGCGCCTGCTCGGCCGCACCGTCGGCGAGCTGCCCGCCGACCTGCTCGCGCACTTCCTCGAGTCGTTTGCCGCCTCCCTCGGCGCGAACGTGCACGTGCGCACCCTCGCCGGGGCGAACGACCACCACAAGGCCGAGGCCTGCTTCAAGGCGCTCGCCCGCGCCCTCGACGGCGCCACCCGCGTCGACCCCCGCCGTGGCGGCGACCTCCCCTCCACCAAGGGCGCGCTCTAGCCGTTCGTGTTCGGCTCCCGTCGTTTGACAGCCCGAGCGAGCGCGTTGACCATGCCCGGCGAGTCAAGCTGCATGGCGCTCCAGGACCGCACCGCCGCCTCGCTCAGGGAGCAGTTACGCCACGCCCTCGCCGCGTACGAGCCGGGCCGCACCGACCGTCGCGAGGCGACCCCAGCCGCCGCCCTGCTCCTCCTCTACGAGCGCGAGGACGGCATCCACCTGCTCTTCCAGGAGCGTTCCCACCTGGTCGAACACCACAAGGGCGAGATCAGCTTCCCCGGCGGCGCCCGCGACGAGGGTGACGGCAGCGCCGCCTTCACCGCCCTGCGCGAGACCCACGAGGAGGTCGGCGTCGCGCCCGAGGATGTCGACCTGCTGGGGGAGATTGACGAGATCTGGACGCGCAGCGACTTCCGCTTGCGTCCCTTCGTCGGCTGGCTGCGCGAGTGGCCCTACACCTTCGAGTTTGCCCCCGAGGAGGTCGCCTCCCTCCTCGAAGTGCCCCTCGACCACCTCACCGACCCCGCCAATCTCGTCGACGACGTGCGCGAGATCGATGGCCGCCGCGTCGTCCTCCCCTCCTACCGCTGGGGTGAGCACCTCATCTGGGGCGCCACGGCCCGCGTGCTGACGAATTTCCTTGACGTGTGTCGTACCCTCGATGACTGAACAGCTCGGCGCCGGACGCGACCTATGAGCGACGCTCGTGTACTTGCATCGCTCATCGAGGAGATTCCCGGCGCCGAGTTGGTGCGTGGTGACGGTGACGTCGTCATCGAGCACGTCGAACACGACTCCCGCCGCGTCGAATCGGGGGCCCTCTTCGTCGCTGTGCCCGGCTTCAACGTCGATGGCCACGCCTTCCTCACGGACGCCCTCGATGCCGGAGCCGCCGCCGTCGTCGTCGAGCGGGGCCGGCGGGGAACCTGGCGCCACCTCCCCGGCGACCAGCCCATCGTCGCCGTCGAGGACACCCGCGCGGCGCTCGCGCAGGCCGCCGCCGCCCTCCACGGCCACCCCGG
>VXRS01000041.1:5510-10195 GCA_009838385.1 Dehalococcoidia bacterium
CGCCTCGCCCTCCCCGGCGCGGAGGTGGGCACGGAGATCCGCATGCCCGCCCTCTTCAACGTCGCCAACGCGCTTGCGGCCGCGGGCGCCGCCCTCGCCCTGGGCATCGAGCCCGAGGCGATCGGCCGGGGCATCGCCGCCTGCCACGGCGTGCCTGGCCGCATGGAGCGCATCGATATGGGCCAGCCGTTCAGCGTCGTCGTCGACTACGCCCACACGGGCGATTCCGTTCGCAAGGTGCTTTCCGTCCTGCGCGAGATCGCTGAGCACAGCCTCATCATCGTGGCCGGCGCCGCGGGCGAGCGCGACCCCGGACGCCGCTTCGGCGTCGGGCGCGCCGCCGCCGAAGGCGCCGACTTCGCCGTGTTCACGAACGAGGATCCGCGCGGCGAGGACCCGGCCACCATCGTCCGGGAGATCGGCCGCCACGCCGAAGAGGCGGGACGCGTCCGTGGGCGCGACTTCATCGAGGTCGAGGACCGCCGCGAGGCCATCGCCGCCGCGCTGGCCCGCGCCGAACCGGGCGACAGCATCGTCATCTGCGGCAAGGGCCACGAACGCTCCATCGAGCTCGGCGGCGAATCCATCCCCTGGGACGACCGCGAGGTCACGCGCGAGGAGCTTGCGAAGCTCGGCCACACCGGCGCCTGAGGCGGGCAAGTTTCGCCTAGCCCCCGCCTTCGTATACTCGCAGCCGCAGCAATGATGCGAGCAGCGTTACCGCGCACCGAGGGCCGCCTTGCCCCCTAACCGACGACGCCAGCAGCGTAGCCAGCAACACCGTGGCCAGCGCCAGCGTCGCCAGCGGCGCTATGTCAGTGGTGGTCAGGGCCAGTCTTTCAAGCCCGGCTTCCCCATGAACCTGTTCACCGGGCGGGCGGCGCTCGCCACCTTCGCTGCGGTTGGCGTCGTGCTCATGGTTGCCGGCATCTCACTCGCGGCGTTCCTGCCCAACACGGGCGGCGAGGCAGATCCGGAAGACCTCCCCACCGCTCCCGCCGCCGAGGAGACCGTTGCCACAGAACCGGAAGAGGAGGACGAGCCCTCCGACGTCATCGTGCGCAACTACCCGGCTGCCGACTTCGTTATCGAGCCCGACCTTGAGCTCTACACCGCCACCATCTCCACCTCGAAGGGCGACATCGTCATCGAGCTCTTTGCCGATGACGCTCCCAACACCGTCAACAGCTTTGTCTTCCTCGCCGAGAACCGCTTCTTTGATGGCCTCGTCTTCCACCGCGTAGTCGACAACTTCGTCGTCCAGGGTGGCTCTCCGACCAATACGAGCGTCGGTGGTCCCGGCTACATTACCGGCGACGAGCCCAACGAGATTCGCAACGAGACCGGCACGATCGCGATGGCGAAGGGCGCTGGCCAGCCCTACTTCGGCAGTCAGTTCTTCATCAACCTGAAGCACAACATCGCTCTTGATTTCGATACCGACAGAGGAGACCGCTTCTACCCCTTCGGGCGCGTCATCGAGGGCATGGAAGTCGTCAACGCCATCGTCGAGGGCGACGTCATGGAGTCCGTCACCATCACCCGCGCTCCCAACCCCGACGCGCCCACGCCCGAGGCCGAGGAAGGTGCTGAGGGTGACGAAGAGGGTGAGGCAGACCCCGAAGCCGGCGACGATGGCGAAGACGCCGGAGACGAAGACGCCGGGAACTAGGTGTGTGACTGCACGTTCGGCTCGTCGGCGGTAACCCCGTCGGCATAGAGCCGCGCGATCGCTTCCTCGTCCAGCCCAAGCAGGTCCCGGAACACGTAGCTGTTGTGCTCGGCGAAGCCGGGCGCCGGGATGCGAGCGTGTCCGGGCGTGCGCGGCAGCTTCCAGGGGGGCGTCTCGACCTCCCAGGCGCCCGCGTCCGGATGGACCTGCTCCGACCACGCTCCCCGCGCCCGTAGCTGCGGGTCGCTCATCACCTCGGGAATCGTCAGCACCGCGCCCGCGGGCACCCCGTGGCGCTGCAGGATGTGCATCGCCTCGTAGTGCCCCCACGTCGCGGTCCACTCCCCGATGATCGCGTCCAGCTCTCGTTCGTTCGCCTTGCGCGCCGCCATCGTGGCGAAACGGTCATCGTCCGCCAGCTCTTCCCGCTGCATGGCCCGGCAGAGCCCACCGAACTGCTCGTCGTTCTCGCACGCGATCGTGATCCAGCGATCCTCGCCGCCGCTCCGGTAGACGCCGTGTGGCGCGAAGTGCGGGTGGGTGTTGCCCGCCGGCGCGCGCAGCTCCCGGTTCATGCTGTAGTCGACCAGGTACTCGCCCACGAAGCCGGTCAGGTTCTCGCGCTGGGCCAGGTCGATGTGAACGCCCTCGCCCGTGCGGTTGCGCTGGCGCAGCCCCAGCGCGACGGCCGCCGGCACCGCCAGCCCCGCCGTCGGATCGCCGTAGCTGAAGCCGGTCTTCAGCGGTTCCCCGCCCTCGTACCCCGAGACGGAGACGAGTCCCGCCAGCTGCTCGACGTTCGTCCCGTAGGTCACGTAATGCGCCTCCGGCCCGGTCTTGCCGTGACCCGGCATCGACACGTACACGATGCGCGGGTTCACCGCCCGCACCTCCTCGAAGCTCAACCCGAGGTTGTCCATCACGTTCGCGCGGTAGTTCTCGACCAGCACGTCGCTCTTCGCCAGCAGCTGCAGCAGCAGGTCGCGCCCCGCCTCCTGCCGCAGGTCGATCGCCGCGGAGTACTTGTTGCGGTTGTTGTGGTTGAAGTAGGCGGCGCGGTTGTACCAGCGGTCCACCGTGCGCGGGATGCCGCCCAGCCCCCGCAGCAGGTCCCACTGTCCCGGTCCCTCGACCTTGATGACCTCCGCCCCGTAGTCGCCCAGCAGCCGTGTGCCGAACGGCCCCGCCCACACCATCGTCAGGTCGACAACGCGGATGCCCGCGAGCGGCGCCTTCATGCCGAACCCGCCGGTCGTGCGAGGCTGGGAGGTCCCTCCCAGCGCTTCCCGCTGTCGAGCTCGACGCGAAGCATCGTCCCTGTCGTCTCGACGGTCCCCGCCACCCAGTCGTCCGGCGGCGGAAAGGCGACGCGCTTCGGAACCATGATGCGCGCTCCCGACGGAAACTCCGCCGACGCCGCGATCTCCAGCGTCTCCGTGCGCCGCCCAATTGCGCGGGCGAGCGCCTGCAGCTCCGCGAAGTCCTTCGTGCGTTCGACCAGCCGGCGCGCGTCACGCTCGCGCGCGGGTGAGGCGGGGGCCGGCTCCTCCGCCGGCGCGGGGATGGCGTCCTCCCCGCCCTGCGCCATCGCCTGCGCGACGAAGCGCTTCGTCCGTCGCGCCACGACCGCCAGCAACTCGTGCAGCAGCACGGGGTCGTCGCACTGCTCGAAGAACGCCACCGCCCGCGCCAGGTCGCTCATGCCGGCGCCCCCGCGACGTTCGCAATCTCCGACTCCGACAGGCCCGCTTCCGTCAGCACGCGCTCCGTGTCCGCCCCGAGCAAAGGCGCCGGACCGTCCCGCCACGCGTCCGGCCCCATCCACCACGGTGGCCCCGGGTACGAGGCCTCCCCGGCGACCGGGTGCTCGATGCGCCGCAGGAAGCCCCGCGCCTCAAGCTGCGGGCTCTCCAGCAGGTCCTCCATCGTGTGGATGAACGTGATTGGCGCCCGGAACTCCCCGCCGAGCGCGTACGCCTCCTTCTTGCGCATCCCCGCCGCCCACGCGATCACCTCCGCCATCAGGACGTCGTCGTGCTCGCGCCGCGACTCGGCCGTCGCGAAGCGCTCGTCCTCGAGCCACTCGGGATGGCCCGTCGCCTCCGCGAATGGCGGCCAGTTGCGCGCCATCACGTGCACGCCCACCTGCCCGTCCAGGCAGGGGTAGACGCCCATGAAGCTCGACATCAGGTTCCCCCGGCGCTGCCCCAGCCAGAGGCCGTTGTACGAGTAGAACGGCACGCCCGCCTCGAGGATCGGCGCCATGCAGTGCTGCACGCTGATGTCGACGTGCTGCCCCTCCCCGTCGCGCTCCGCCGCCAGCAGGGCCAGGTTCGCCGCCGAGAAGGCGTTCAGCCCCCCTTGGTAGTCGGCCTGGTACCCTCCGTTCTTCACCGGCGGCTTGTCCGGATCGCCCGTCAGGAACATCTGCCCGCCCATGGCGAAGGCGATCAGGTTGTTCGAGTGGTACTCCGCGTACGGACCCTCCTGCCCGTACGCCGTG
Source organism: Dehalococcoidia bacterium (assembly GCA_009838385.1). Next base: position 9,686 of record VXRS01000041.1, read on the forward strand.
ATCGAGACCAGCACGAGCCGCGGGTTCACGGCCCGTAGGCGCTCGTAGTCGAGCCCGAGGGCGCGGGCGTCGCTGGGCCGGTAGTTCTCGATGATGACGTCGGCGTCGGCCGCCAGCCGCAAAAAGGCGTCGCGCCCCGCCTGCGAGCCCAAGTCGAGCTCGACCGACCGCTTGCTCGTGTTCAGGTAGAGGAAGAGTGCGCTCGTCTCGGGGTCGGGCACGCCGTTCTTGAAGGGGCCGTGCGCGCGGGCAATGTCGCCCCCCGGCGGCTCGACCTTGATGACCTCCGCGCCGTAGCCCGCGAACAGGCGCCCGCAATACGGAGCGGAGACGAATGTGCCCACCTCCAGCACGCGGATGCCTTCCAGTGGGAGGGGCATGGTGCAGCGCCTACGGTCGCGAGGGGATCTCGACCTGCACGTTCCCGCGCACGGTGGGCTGGTCGTCCGCCAGCGTCACCACCTCGAGCTCGACGACGTTGACGCCGTCCTCCTGGCGCTTGTCGACCAC
>VXRS01000041.1:10295-12512 GCA_009838385.1 Dehalococcoidia bacterium
GTGCGCAGCGAGGCGGCCGCCTCCTCACCGGCGCTGTTCAGGTACGAAGTCTGGAACATCACGAGCACGCTGTAGCCGTAACGCCCCCCGAGCCGGTCGCGCACGTCGATCAGCTGCGTGACCGCCTGCAGCGGCTCCTCCAGCTTGATCGGCTGGCTGAACTTCCATTCCGTCTGCGTCAGGATGCCGCTGGAGAGCACCTGTGGCGAAAGCTCCGCCGGCAGCCGCGGTTCCAACATCGCGAGGATGTACGGCGGCGCGACGCCGGTGCCGTCCGCCCAGCGCGGGTCCGTATCGCCCAGCAGGTCGCGCATGCGCTGCGCGTCTGCTGTCTGCGGTACCACCTCGATGGGGTCGCTCCGCTGCCCGATCATGGCGCGGTGTTCTTCGGTGATCTTGCTCTCGGTTACGTCAGCCACGGTTGCTCCTCGGCGGGAGAATAGCACGCTGCTCCGCGGGGGCGCGGAGCCGGGAAGGACGGGCTAGCGCGGCAGCCCGACCAGGACCTCGTCGTTCTCGACGCGGACGGGATACGTCTGGATGTCCTCCGCGCCCATGTTCCAGAAGAACAGCTTCGACTGGAACGCGCCGAGGAACGGATGGTTCGAGTTGAACTCGCTACTGAACGGCTGGCGAACCACGTTCCCGTTCGAGACGTCGAAGCGCGCCCCGTGGAAGGGGCACATCACGCAGCCGTCGCGAACCGGCTCTGCCTTGATCGGCGCGCCCGGGAAGCTGCCCAGCGGAAGCCGTGCATGGGGACACAGCGCCGCCATTGCATTCACCTCTTCGCCCTGCCGCACGATCGCCACGCGCAGGCTGCGAAGCCGCACCTCCGTGGCGATACCGTCGGGGAAGCTGCGGAGGGGCCCCGCGTTCGCCCATTCCTTCATGCGGTCGTGCGAGATGATGCTGCTCGCCTTGATGGGAAGCGGCGGATCGAGGCCCATCAGTGGCATCGCCACGATCTGCATCAGTCCACCCGAGATCAGGCCGGCAATCAGCAGGAAGATGCCGACGGCAAGGCCGCTGGAGACGGTCTCGGCGTCGCCCGGAGCAACGATCAGGATGATGCCGCTCACGATGAGGGCGATCGTCGCGATCCCCCACGTCCCGAGGACCGAAACTCCGACCAGCGCCAGCGCTACCGACACGACCTACCCTCCCCGGAAGCGGATCGTACGCGTCTGCCCGCGCCTGTGCAAAGTATCACGAACGCCCGATCGCCCCGTCTCAGTCGAGCCCGTGGTAGCCGCGCCGGAAGTACATCAGCGGCTCCTTGTCCGGGTCGGAGGCCGCCCCCACCACGCGTCCCAGGGCGATGACATGGTCGCCGCCGGGCACCACCGCCTCGAGCTCGCAGTCGAGGTGCGCGATGGCGCCGGACACGATCGGGCAGCCGGTCTGGTCGGTGAATGTGTCGAAGCCGTCCAGTTCCGGTCCCGGGTCACGGCCCGAGATCGCGAAGTGGTTGGAGATGTCGTCCTGGCCAGTCGCCAGCACGCTCACCGCGAACTTGCCCGAGGCCGGCACCATGCGCTCCAGGTGGTTCCCGTTCTGGATGCAGACCAGCACCAGCAGCGGGTCCATCGAGAGCGTCGAGAAGCTCGAGGCGGTGATGCCGTACACCTGCCCCTCGTGCTCCGTCGTCAGGACCGTGACGCCTGAAGCCCAGGAAGCGAGTGCGTCTTTGAAGGTATCCGCGTCAACTGGCGACATCGGCGCTACGCATTCTCAAGCGCGGGACCCATGTCCCAGATGGCATTCGCCGAGACGCTGCTGAAGTAGCGGCCCATCGGCAGTCCGGCCAGGATCTGGTCCATCTCCGCGGCATCCGTCACGTCGAAGATGGCCAGCACGCCGGAGCCCGTCTCGCGGTAGATGGCCTTGATCTTGCCCTCGTCCCGGAGCGCTTTCGTCGCTGCCAGCTGTTGGGCGACGACACCCTGCCAGGCCTCCGCATCGAGGTCTGCGGGCTGCCTCGAAACCAGCCGTACCGAAAAGAGCACTCCTGCCACCCCCCGCTCCGGGCCCGTAACGCCCGGGCGTGATGTCGGAAGGCTACCGTACGGGCGCCGTGAAGCGCCAGACGCCATCCAGCCGTAGCATTCACGGTGTGGCCCGCTCACGACCCCTCGTCACCTTCGACATGGACGGCGTCCTCTGCCGCAACCCCTGGGGCATCAACCCCGGTCGCGTGAGCGCCGACGCCACCTC
>VXRS01000311.1 GCA_009838385.1 Dehalococcoidia bacterium
CCTCGGTCTGGAGGCGGGCAACGGGGAATTCGGAGTCGAGCACATCGCGGCGGACAAGGTCGGAGTCGCTACTGGCGCGGCTCGAGCGGAGGGTAGAGAGGAGGTAGATGGCCTCGAGCAGGTTGCTCTTGCCCTGGGCGTTCTCGCCAACGAAGAGGTTGAGGCCACGATCGAGGGACAGCTCGACCTGTGCGTAGTTGCGAAAATTGGCGAGGTTGAGATCGGTGATGTACACGGCGTGTCCAGCGTAGCCCCCCGCAGGGCCCGAGAGCGTCAAGTATAGAGGCCTTTACGTTATGGGGTTATGTCCCATCCGCGAGGAGCATGAACAGAACTGCTTACGTGCCTACGCCCTCGGCGTTTGGGGGTATAATCCCGGCCAACACCGAACAAGCGAGTAAACGGATGAAGGTTCAAGTCCTGCAGGAGAACCTCCAGCGGGGGCTCGCGATCGTCGGGCGCGCGGTTGCCGCCCGGTCGACGCTCCCCATCACTTCGAACGTCCTGATGGCGACGGACGGGGGGCGGCTGCGCCTCTCGGCCACCGATCTCGACATCTCCATCAGCACCTGGATCGGGGCGAAGATCGAGGAGGAGGGGGCGACGACAATCCCGGCGCGGCTGATCACGGATTTCGTGGGGCAGCTGCCGCCGGCGACGGTGTCGATCGAGGTCCCGGAGCGAACGCGCCAGGCGAAGCTGGAGTGCGCGCGTACGGAGTCGACGATCAACACGATGGACGCCGAGGATTTCCCGCGCATCGCGGCGATCGACGAGGGTCCATCAATCGAGCTGGACGCGGCGACGCTGCGTCGCACGATCGACCGGGTGGAGTTCGCAGCGGCGACTGATGATTCGCGACCAGTGATTACGGGGGTGAGCATCAAGGGCGAGGAAAGCAAGCTGACCTTCGCGGCCTCCGATGGGTTCCGGTTGGCGGTTTCGGACATCGAGCTGGGCGCCAGGCAGGCGTTCCCGGTGACCGACCTGAACCTCATCGTTCCGGCACGAGCGCTGCGGGAAGTCGGACGCCTGATCGGGGATGGAGCGGCGCCGGTGCAGCTGCGGGTGAACGAGAAGCAAACGCAGGTGCAGTTCTCGATGACGGACGTGGAACTGGTGGCGCAGCTGATACAGGGGACGTTCCCCAACTACAACCAGCTGATCCCGGGCGAGTTCAACACGGCAACGGTGGTGGATGTCGATGACTTCATGCGCGGAGCGCGCATCGCGGCCATCTTCGCGCGGGACGGGAGCGGCATCGTCCGGCTGCAGGTACAGCCGTCGGGCGATGGCAGCGCCGGGAAGCTGGTCATCAGCGCCCGCGCAGACGAGGTGGGCGACAACGAAGGCGAGATCGACGTGAAGGTGGACGGCGAGCCGGCAAAGATCGCGTTCAACAGCCGCTACCTGGCCGATGTCCTGGGCGTCCTCGACGGCGAGGTCCGCCTCGAGACGACAAGCCCCTCAAGCCAGGGCGTCTTCCGCCCGGCCGAGGAAGACGGCTACGTGCATGTGGTGATGCCAATGTTTGTTCAGTGGTGATAAATCTGCGTCAGAATCTGCGCATTCCGGGGGACACGGGGAGAGAGGAACGTGCAGGCTTCTCTTGGACCTCCTTGGCCTCCTTCAGGGATCATCGCGGGCCCCTTCGTGAGCTGCCGGCTTGAGCTGACTGCAGCGCTCCGAGGTCTCTGGTCATGGCCGGGCAGGGCGGAGCGCGTGCTTTCAGTAAGGCGTTCGACTGCTGCGATAGCAAGCACGAGGAGTCGCAGCTCATGGTCGCCACTCGGGCCACTCGGCACGGCCCTGGGTCAGCCGGTCCAGGGTCGCAGTCGCCACGTGCCCGATATGGCCGGGAGTGAGGCGTGAATTGTCCGTAGTGGTAGAAACAAGTCTGACGGTCCGACCGATAGGCATCATGAATCGCTTCGTTGAGAGGTACGCGAGTGACGTGTTGCCTCTCCATGCGAAGCACGGGTTTGACCTGCTCGGTGGGTGGAGTCGGGCCGGGGGCACCGGCCAGCAGGTGGTGCACCTCCACCAATTTGACGATCTCGCCGCGTATGAGCGGGCTCGAGCGTCCATCGCTGGGGACGCCGCTGTGGCCGCCATGGTCGAGGACCACGCTCGGGAGATGTCCGTGACCGAGTCGATCGTGCTTGGCGAGACCACGGCGTACGCCACCGACGCCCGGCTCAAGCAGGGGCAAGTCCGCGAGGGCGACGCGCCCTTGACGTACATCCAGAGGGTCTCGCGAGCCCGCTTCCCCCATCGCCCGGAGGTCGCCCGGCTTCTTGCGAGGATCGTAGATGCCGTGGAGGCCTCGAACGCGATCTCCCTCGTGACCGCTTACCAAGCGGTCACGGGACGAACGAGCGATGTGACAGACCTATTCGTCCTGCCGAAGGGTGAGGAGGCCTTGCCCGAAGCGAACGCCGCCGAGCGAGCGCTCGAGGGCGGGGTGGTGGCGGAGAGATTCCACGCCCTTCTCGAAGACGAGATCGTTTACCGACTGCGGCCCCTCCCATACTCGCCCCTGCAGTAGCACGCGCGGCCCAGCGGCGAAAAGGCAGACCCGAGGCGTCGAGTCGGCTGGCAGTGTGGCAACCCGCCAGGATCAGTCGTGGGAGCCGATAACCCCTCGTTGTGTGTCTCGAGGCGGTGGCCCCGTCGACGCGAGCGAGGTCAACCGCCGTTCGGCGAGTGACAAAGACGATGAGTTCCCTGCTACAGTGGCACCCTCGTAAACGGAGCGCTCGCTCGTTGCGGCGACGTGCTTGAGTGTCCGAGGGGAGGAGCCGGCCCAACGGAACACGCACCGTTCCGAGGGAGAGCACCCCAAGGGGTGATAACCCGGCGCTTCGGCGCCTGTGCCTCGGCGAGCGCACGCCGCCTCCTGGCGAGAGACTGCCCTCGACGCTCAGGACGGACGTGAGCCATGCGAGGCTACATCGTCCGCCGCTTGCTCCTGAACCTGGTGGTGGTGTGGATCGTCGCGACGCTGGTGTTCCTGGCGCTACGTGTTCTTCCGGGCGACTACGCCGCTGAGCAGGTGGCCTTGCGCTTCTTTACGGGCGTGGGCGATGGCCGCTCGGCAGACGAAGCGCTCGCCGACGCCCGCGCCGAGCTTGGCCTCGATAAGTCCATCCCCGAGCAGTATGTCCGCTACATCTCAGATCTGCTCAGCGGCGATCTGGGGAAGTCTTTTGTGACCCGTCGATCGACGGTCGACGAGGTCGGCCGGGCGCTACCCTACAGCCTCCAGTTGGGCGTGATGACGGCCGTGATCGCCGTGCTCATCTCGTTACCCGTAGGGGTGATCTCTGCGGTTAGACCCGGATCGCTCGTCGATCACCTCTTGCGCTTCGTCGCAATCATCGGGCTCGCCGCGCCATCGTTCTGGATAGCAACGATGTTCACCCTCCTCGTTCTGCGTTTCGACTTCTGGAGGATCGATGTGGTGGGCACCCCGGGCATCTGGGCCGAACCCCTCAGGAGCCTGGAGCTCTTTGTGATCCCAGCCGTTGCCGGCGGCCTAGCGAGCGGCGCCATCCTCATGCGCTACATCAGATCGCAGTTACTCGAAGTTCTCGGTCACGACTACATCCGAACGGCGCGCTCGAAGGGCTTGCGGGAGCGCACGGTGATACTGAGGCACGCAGTGAAGAACGCGCTCATCCCGGCGATCACGGTTCTAGGGTTCGTGATTCTCGCGGTTGTCAACGGGTCGGTGATTCTCGAAGCGATGTTCAACATCCCGGGGATGGGCCGAGCCATCGTGGGCGCTGTGCAATCGCGGGACTTCCCGATGGTGCAGACTCTGGTCGTCGCGATAGCGGTAGGCGTCGTGACGATTAACCTTCTCATCGACATGTGCTACTTCTATATCGACCCCCGAGTGAGCGTGAGCGGCTCCAGTGCGTGACCCGGTGGGCGCTCGAAGCGAAACGGGTTGGGGCTGAGCCGATGCATAGGACGCCGCCCTCACGGACTCCGAGCTCGAGACCGGGTGGTTCAGCGATCCCTGATACCTGGGACTTGGGCTTACGTGACGAGCGCATGGCCTGGGTCGCAGGCCTGCGATCGATTCCGCGACGCGTTGGTCTGCTGGGCATGATCGGTGTTGCGCTCGTAGTACTGGTGGGGCTCGTCGCTCTTCTCGGCCCCGGGTTGTCTCCTTATGGCAAGGACGATGTCGTCTGGGTCGACGTCGAGTCCCCGGATAGCGACTCGCCAAGCGCGGCTCGGCGGTTGGCCATCCTCGCTGGTCCCTCGCTCTCACACCCACTTGGGACTGACAACCTCAGTCGTGATCTCATGACTCGCGTGATCCACGGCTCGCGTATCGCGCTGATCGTTGGCTTCGGCGCGGCGTTAATGGGCACCGCGGTCGGCGCCCTCATCGGCATCGTCTCAGGGTATTTCGGTGGAATCGTCGACATCGCGATTCAGCGCGTTGTGGACTCGATCATCGCAATGCCAGGCATCGTCATCCTGCTGCTGTTCACGCAGATCGGTGAACGTAGTCTCACGCTTACGGTGACAGCGCTCGGATTCCTGGGAACGGTAAGCGCCGCGAGAGTGGTGCGCGCAGCAACGCTCTCGGTGAGAGGAGAGGTCTACATGGAGGCAGCGCGATCGACCGGTGCCAGCGACCTCCGGATGATGGTGCGACACATTCTTCCGAACATCGTTGCGCCCATCGTCGTCATTTTCTCGATCGCGGTCGGAACGAACATCCTTGCGGAGTCGGGACTGGCCTTCCTCAATCTCGGTGTCCCTGGTCCGAGCTGGGGGAACATGGTCAGCGAGGGCCGCGCGTTTCTGGATAGCAAGCCAATGATGAGCCTGGCTGCCGGCGGCGCCATCACCATGACCGTGTTGGGCTTCAACCTCGCGGGCGATGGCATCCGCGATGGCTTTGACCCCACGCGCCGCTCGGGCTAGCGAAGCCAAGCCAGAGCACTAGTCCAGACGCTGATTCGCAGTGAGCGCCGCAGAGCCCGAACTTGACGACGTGACGTATACTCGCCAACGCAACTTGTCATTCCTTGCACCATACGAGCAGGGGACTGACGGAGGTCACCAGGCCATGCCGGAGTTTGACACTGTTATCAAGGGGGGGACCGTCATCGACGGCCTCAGGACTCCCCGCTTCACCGGTGACGTCGGTATCAAAGACGGGAAAGTCGCCTACATTGGTCGCATTTCCAGCCATGAAGGAGCGAGGGTGCTGGACGCCAGCGGTCTGATCGTGGCACCGGGCTTCGTCGATCTGCACACGCACTACGACTCCCAGGTCTATTGGGATCCCTGGTGCACCATTTCCGGGTGGCACGGTGTGACGTCGGCGGTGATCGGGAACTGCGGCTTCGGCTTCGCGCCGGTCAAGCCAGAGGACCGGGACCGAGCCATGCTCACCATGACGAGGAACGAGGCTGTTCCGCTGGCCAGCATGAAGGCGGGCATGCCCTGGGACTGGGAGTCGTACCCGGAGTTCCTCGACAGCATCGATCGCACGCCCAAGGGCATCAATCTTCTTAGCTACGTGGGGCTGAATCCCCTTCTGATGTACGTGATGGGGCTCGAGGAGGCGAAGAATCGCCCCGCAACCGACGCTGAGCGCGCAGAGATGTGCAAGCTCCTCGAGGAGGCTCTCGAGGCCGGTGGCTGCGGCCTTTCTACCCAGCTCGCGGGCGAGGACAGCAACCAGCGAGACTACGACGGGACGCCCATGGCGACCGACACGATGTCCGAGGACGACCTGGTCGCCCTTGCCTCGGTTCTGGGCAAGGTCCGCAAGGGATTCATCCAGGTCTCCGGCGCCCGGGCGACACCAGAGCTGGTCAATCGGCTCGCCGAGGCGAGTGGGCGTCCCATTGTCTATAACGCCCTCGCCGCGCTCACCGATCAGCACGGTGTTGCGCTCCCCGGATACAAGGAGACCAAGGCGTGGATCGAGGACGCGAATAAGCGGGGCAACCGCGTGTTCGCGCAGGCGATCACCACGGCGATCGCCTTCGAGTTCCAGCTCGAAGAGTGGAGCCTCTTCGACAATGTCCCCTCCTGGCGAGAGGCCCTGTTCGGAACAAGAGAGGAGAAGATCGAAAACCTCAACGACCCCGAGCGCCGAGCGCTTTTCAGAGCCGAGTACGACGCCGGGAAGGGGCCCGTCACCGGCGCGGGAACCGAGGACAAGGGCATCATTTCGGGCAGCGGGATTGCGGAACTCAGGGTCGAGATCGTGGAAGAACCATCCCTGCAGCAGTACGAGGGGTTCACGATCCGCGAGATCGCGGAGCGCGAAGGCAAGCACATTGTCGACGCCTTCCTGGACATCGGCGTGGCGGACAAACTGCGGTCGACCTTCGGCTCGCCGCCCGCACGGATGGATATGAAGGCGATGAAGGAGATCGCGAACTCGCCGTTCGCCCTTCCGGGCCTCTCGGACGGTGGCGCCCACACAAAGTTCATCACGATGGGCGCTTACCCGACGGAGTACATCGAGGTTCTGGTGCGCGAGAACGAACTCATGGACCTGGAGGAAGCGCACTGGCGGCTGAGCACCTATCCCGCCATGGCTGCGGGGTTCAAAGATCGGGGCTGGATCAAGGAGGGCTCACCGGCAGACATCATCGTCTACGACTTCGAGAAGCTGCGGCGGACGGAGACGAGGCGAGCCTACGACTTCCCCGCCAACGAGTGGCGCCTCGTGCGTGAAGCCGAGGGCTACCGATGGATCATGGTGAACGGCAAGACGACGTTCGAGGATGGCAAGTGCACCGGGCTCACCCCCGGGAAGCTCATCCGCCACGGTCAAGGCTAAGGGGGCTGGCAAGGACACGACGAGTTACGCAGCGAGACCGCGGATGGCTCGTTCGGGCAGCAGGCCTCGGGGCTCTATGCAGCGTCCCGGGCCTGAAAAGGCCTGGCGAGCCATCACCGGCACATGTTGAGGGAACCGGCCTGATCCAGGAGGGACGCAATGGCGAGTGATTACTGGGATCGATACTTTCGGCGAGCGCGGCGTATGCGCACCAGTAGGCGGCGGTTCCTCCTAGGATCCGCGACAGTCGGGATCGGAGCCGCCGGCTTAGGTCTCGTCGGTTGCGGCGACGACGATGAAGAGGAGCCTACGGCCACAAGCGAGCCAGGCGAGACGCCGGATCCAACGGCCACAAGCGAGCCAGGCGAGACGCCGGATCCAACGGCCACAGCGCGGCCAGAAGAGACACCACAGCCCACAGCCACAGCGACGGAGGCGCCACCGGATACCTCCGCCGTCCCCACGGACGGGAGCTACTACAGCCAGGTGGGCGAACCATTCGTTGGGATCACCCTCGACATCCATCGCGGCGTATCCGGGATCGCTGGCGGCGTCGAAGGGAGCGCGTACAGCGGGCTCATCCGCTTCGACGACATCCCAGCGCCAACTTTCAGAGGCGACCTCGCGCGTCACCTTCCTGAGCAACCCGACGCTGTCACCTACATCTTCGATTTGCGTGACGATGTGGTCTGGCACGACAAGGCCCCGACCAACGGGCGGCCCTTCACGATGGACGACGTGCGCTGGAACCTGGACAGGCAGCTGACTCGGACACTTGCGGACGGCACTGTGGCCGACGATTTCACGCTTACGAACACCGTTTTCACCCACATAGACAGCCTCGACTACGTCAACGACGAGACCATCTCGTTTACGCTGAAACAACCTCGAGGCACGTGGCTCGAGTCTCTGGCGTTTGCCGGTTTTATGGACCAAGGCGTCGCTGAGCAGATCGAGAGCGACCCTGACGTCATCTCCGCCGACCGCATCGTTGGCACCGGCGGTTACATGTTCACCGAGTTCGTGCCAGACGGCCGTCGAATAGCTGAGCGCCATCCCAATTGGCACCTCAGGCAAGCGGGCGAGGAAGTGCAGTACTTCGACGCCCTGGCCCTGCTCGACGTCGGTGCTGACGTGAATGCTGTGCGGATCGCGCTTGAGCAGAAGCAGGTTGACTGGATCGGTGGGCGATTCCAACGGCAGGCCTACGCGCCGGAGTTCATGCAGGCGATCCAGGACGCGAACTCCGACATCGAACGGCTGGACGTCCCCGCGCTGAACGCGAATAGGGCACTCATCTACAGCTGGGAGATTGGCCCGTTCAGCAACCCGATGATCCGGCAGGCTTTCTACCTCGCCCTGGACAGGCAGCTTGTCCTACAGCAGGACTTCGCCGGGGAAGGAAGGATCACGGGGCCTCTGCCGTGGGCGTTCACCGACTGGGCGCTCTCGGAAGAAGAGATCCTTCAGCAGCCGGGGTACGCGCTCAACAAGGACGACGATCTTCAGGAGGCGCGGCAGCTCTGGGAGGCTGGCGGCGGGGAGGATCTCGAAGACAACATCGAGCTTGTCGCGAATGAACCGGACGCCGTGAGGCTCTCCGAGTGGTTCACAGCGATGATGAACGGGAACCTGGGGACGGACAAGATCGAGGTGAAGGGCATTCCCGGGGGGAGCATCCTGCCGTATCTCACCGGGGAGGACCCGATAGCCTTCCTCACGCCTGTATCTGCGTGGACGAGCCCCGACCCTCGGCAGCGACTCGCGCGGTCGTACACAACGGCAGGCTCTATCAACTTCGGGAAGTACAGCAACCCGGGTATGGACGACCTCTTCGATCAGGCGGCAGCCACACTTGATCGGGATGAGGCGATCAGCGCGATGAAGGACATCCAGCGCTTGGCCATGACGGAGTCGGGGGCAGGCACCATTCTCATGGCGGCTGCGACGGGCCGGTTCCTCAAGTGGCCCTACCTCAAGATGGAATTCAACCCATGGAGGCTGCCTGTGGACGAACGCTCGTGGATCGATCAGTCCGACCCGACGTTCAGCGGTCGGCCCAGCCTCTAAGTCCATCGAGTGCAGGATGACGCACCAAGTGCGTCATCCTGCGTCGACCAAAAGGACGATCCACTGCACCGCATCAGTCTCAGGCTGGAGGGCAGGGAGAGCCAAACGCGCCGGTTGTCCGAGGGCGGTTGGAGCGCACCTCGGTAAGTCGATGAGCAGGGCTACGGCCAAAGGACGGACGGTTGATGATCGAGGCGGTCGGAGCAACGTCGATCAGCGTCAGCAATCTCGATCAGGCGATCGATTTCTACACACGCCTCCTGGGATTCGAGGAGTACCGGGAGAGGCTCCACATCCGAGGGCCCGCCATCGAGAAGATATTCGGGATTCCGACCGCTGAGGGGGACGTCGCTTTCGTACGCCTGGGTGGATTCGATCTCGAGCTATTCGCCTTCGAGGCGCCTGACGGATTCAAGAAGAACCCGTTGCGCTTCACCGACACCGGTGGCTTCTCGATGTCCCTTCGCTCGGGCTCTTTCGACGACGAGTATCGCCGTCTCAAGCGCGAGGGTGTGAGCTTCAAGTCCGAGCCTGTCGAGTACGAGGGGCGGATTAAGGTCGCGGTGATGTGCGATCCGGATGGGAACTGCATGCAGCTCACATCCTGGCCGGCGGAGGAGGCCTAGCATTGGGCGGGGTGAGGCGCGGCCAGCGCGAAGCCGAGCAGCGAAGATCGCCGTCGAGCCCCGCTCCGGGGAGCGCGAGCAAGGCCGCGCACCACGGGCGACAGAATGGAATAATCGGAACAACGACCCTCGATAGCTAACGCGCCCCGGGCAAGCCCCGAGCGAAGGAGAGAGGCAATGGCAGAATTCGACACTGTGATCCGAGGCGGCGCCATAATCGACGGTTTGCGCACGCCGCGTTACACCGGTGACATCGGCATTAAGGACGGCCGCATCGCCTACATGGGCCGACTGAGCGCGAGCGACGGCGACAACGTGATCGACGCTGATGGTTTCATCGTCGCCCCCGGCTTCGTGGACATGCACACCCACTACGACGGACAGGTGTTCTGGGATCCCTACTGCACGATGTCGGCCTGGCACGGCATCACCTCCGTAGTGGTGGGGAACTGCGGATTCAGCTTCGCGCCCGTCGAGCCGGAGATGCGCGACCGGGCGATGCTGATGCTCTCGCGGACCGAGGCGATCGAGCTCGAGGCCCTCCAGGCCGGCATGCCCTGGGACTGGGTGACCTTCCCCGAGTACATGGACAGTCTCGAGGGCAAACCGAAGGGTGTGAACGTCGCCAGCTACTGCGGCGTCTCGCCGCTCATGATGTCGACCATGGGGCTGGAGGCAGGCAAGAGCCGCACGGCTTCGGCGGATGAGATCACGAAGATGTGCGCGTTGTTCGATGAGGCCCTGGACGCCGGCGCGGTCGGTTGGTCAGCGCAGTGGGCTGGCCAGGATAGCGGCCAGCGCGATTACGACGGGACGGCCATGCTGTCCGACCTGATGTCCGTTGAACAGGCGCACGCACTGTGCGAAGTCCTTGCCCGGCGAGGGCAGGGCATGACTCAGATCAACGGACACGGCGCCGGCGAGTCATACGCTGATGTGTGGGCTCGACACGAGAAGCTCGCCGAGATCAGCGGCAGGCCGGTGATCCACAACGTCATCGAGTTCTTCACCGGCGTCGACGGCAAGGCGCACGGCAACTACGTGGACACGATCGAATGGCTGGCTGCCGCGAACGCACGCGGCAATCGAGTCTTCGGGCAGGCCGTGACCGCCCCGGTCGCCCCCGACTTCACGTTCGAGGACTTCAACCTGTTCGACCGCAGCCCCATCTGGCGGGAGGCGACGCTCGGCACCGTTCCGGAGCGCATGGCCAAGCTGGCCGATCCCGAGCGCCGCACGGCTCTGAAGGCGGAGTTCGACGCTGGCGATGCGCCTGCCGTCACGTTCTCCGGGACGATGGACGACCTCGTCATCGCCGAAGTCGAGAACCCTTCGCTCAAACACTACGAGGGGTTGAGTGTCCGCGAGATCACGGAACTCGATGGGAAGCATACGATCGACGCGATGCTCGACATCACCGTCGCCGATGAGCTCAAATCGCTCTTCCACACTCCCGTCGCAGATCCGGACGCGGAGGCAGCGAAGCTCGTGCTCCGCTCGCCCTTCGCGATACCGGGTGTATCCGACGGCGGGGCTCATACGAAGTTCCTCACCCTCGGGTCGTACCCCACCTACCTCATCGCTCGGCTGGCGCGTGACAACGACGTCATGGACCTCGAGGAGGCGCACTGGCGCCTCAGCGCGTACCCCGCCCAGGTTCTCGGCTTCAAGGACCGCGGCTGGCTGCGCGAAGGGGCCGCTGCGGACGTCGTGATCTATGACATCGACAACCTCAGCATCAGGAAGCGGGAGCGGCTCGACGACCAACCCGCGGGTGCGTGGCGTCGCGTCCAGAAGGCTGACGGGTACAAATGGATCCTCGTCAACGGCGAGGTCACGTTCCAGGATGGGGAGTGCACGGGTGCGACGCCCGGGGGCCTTCTCCGAAATGGGGAGGTTCGCTCGGCATAGAGTCGCACCCACCGCCGAAGCTACCCGCCGCGAGGCGGCGCTCTTCGGGCACTCCCCCTGCGAATTGCCTGAAGCCGTCGCTGTAGCCAATCGGGCCGAGCCAGGAGGTCGCCATGAGCATCATCGTCGAGACCCTCGTCACCCTCCGACCCCCCGCGGTGATGCCCGTGTTCATCGAGGTGATGGCGGAGAAGGCCATGCCGCTCCTGAAGCGGCACGGCCTCGATCCGTTCGCTGCCTGGTCCCAAGCCGGTGGACCGGCGCAGCAGGTTATGCACCTCAGTCGCTTCGACAGTCTCGCCTCGTACGAACGGGCGCGAGCATCGCTCGAGAAGGATTCATCCCGGAGCACTTGGAACGTCGAGGCGCTGCAGGGCATTGACGTCACGGAGGTCATCAGTGTTGGCGAGCCTTCGCCTTACTCGCCTGACGAACGGATCGCTCGAGCGCTCGCGGAATCTGGCGCCTCTCCGAGGAAGTGTTTCCAGCGGATTGCGCGCATGCGCCTCGGCATGGAGGAGGAGGCGAAGGAGCATCTCGCCGTCATCATTCGTGAGGTCGAGAAGAACAGCGGCGCGATCCAGCTCATCACCGGCGTCCAATCGATTCTGGGGCGACGTGACGAGCTCAAGGACACATTCATCCTCCCCAAGGGTCAGGATGCGCTGGCCGAGGCACGAGCAGCAGAGGCCGCTATCGAGGGCGACACCGTCGATCGCTGGCACGCCTGCCTCAAGGAAGAGGA
>VXRS01000188.1:0-11603 GCA_009838385.1 Dehalococcoidia bacterium
GTGGTGGCCTCCGTAGCCGCGGGCTCCGTGGCCGGGGGCTCGGTAGCGGAAGATTCCGTGGCGGCGGCTGTGGCCGCGGTCGACGCCTCCTCGCTGGCGGGGGGTTGGGTGGCCGCTGCGGGCGGCTCGTCCGGGTCGGAGCTTCCACAGGCGAGGGCCGCAAGCCCCACCACGATCGCCGCGACAGCGCCCACCTGCGCCCTGGTCATGGGGCCGCCTGGGGGTAGCTGCCGAAGACCTTGAGCATGCTCGTCATGCCGCGAAGCCCGTCGAGGGCGGCGGCGCACTCGGGATCGCGCTCATGACCCTCGAAGTCGATGAGGAAGATGTACTCGCCGAAGGTGGCGCGGGTGGGGCGGCTCTCCATCTTGGTGCAGTTGACGCCGCGGCTGGAGAACTCGGTGAGGGCGGCGGTGAGGAGGCCGGCGCGGTCGCCGGCGAACTCGAAGGCGATGGATGTGCGGTCGCGGCCCGAGGGCCCGGGTTCGTGCGTGCCGACGACGACGAAGCGGGTGGCGTTGTTGTCCTGGTCCTGGATGGCCTCGGCGAGCACGTCGGCGCCGTAGATCTCGGCGGCGCGGACCGTGGAGATGGCGGCGGCGCCGGGCTGAGCGACGGCAAGCTCCACGGCCTGGGCAGTGGAGAGCGCGGCGCCGCGCTGGGCCTCGGGGCAGTGCTGCCCCAGAAAGACGCGGCACTGCCCCAGCGCCTGCGGGTGCGAGTAGATGAGCTCGATGCCGTCGATGGCCGTGCCCTGGGAGGCGACGAGGTTATGGACGACGGGCACGAGCACCTCGCCCTGGATCTTGAGGGCGGTCTCGTGGATGAGGATGTCGAGGGTCTCGGGCACGGAGCCGTTGAGCGAGTTCTCGATCGCCATGACGCCCGTCTCAGCCTGGCCCGCCTCGACGGCGCGGGCGACGGCGCCGTGCGTCTGGCAGGGGAGCAGGTCGGGGTCGGTGAAGTAGCGCCGCGCGGCCTCTTCGCCGAAGGTACCCGGCGGGCCCAGGAAGGCGACCTTCACGCCGGAGCCTCCCGCCTCAGGTGTCGAACCCATGCGCGCCCCCGATGAGCGCTTCCTGGAGCATCCCCTTGCTCTCGGCGCGGGTTACGACGACGAGGGCGTCGCCGGCGGTAAGGGTGGTATCGGCGCCGGGGACGCGGGGCACGCCGCCGGAATCGACGATGAGGGCGATGAGCGACTCGGGGGGCAGCAACACCTCGCGGGGCGTGCGCCCGACCACGGGCGAGGTCTCCGAGAGGCGCACCTCGACCAGCTCCAGTCCCTGGTGGAGCTGCATCACGGGCACCATCGAGGTGACGGGCAACTCCTGCTCGATCTGGGAGAGGATCGCCTCGGTGGCGGAGACGGTCGTCTCGATGCCGCGCTTCTGGAAGAGGACCGCGTTCGTGGGATTGTTGACGCGCGCGAGCACGCGGGGGACGCCCCGGTAGCGGGCGATCTCGCAGACGACGAGGTTGTCCTCGTCGTCGCCGGTGACGGCCGCGACGAGGTCGGCGCGGGCGATGCCGGCGCCGTCGAGCACGGACGCCTCGCAGGCGTCTCCCTGCTGGACGGTGCCCTCAAGCAGGTCGTTGATCTCGGCGGCGCGGGAGGCGCTGCGTTCGATGACCAGCATCTCGTGGTCGCCGCCGAGGAGCTCGCGCCCGAGGTAGTACCCGACCTTGCCGCCGCCGGCGATGATGACGTACACGGCTCAGGCCGGTCCCGAACCGGGCAGCATGGCGAGGATCGCCTCCGCTCCCGCGCTGGTGGGGCTGTAGGTCTGGAGCCCGAGGTGGCCGAAGATCTCGCCGCGCTCCGGGTCCTTCGTGCGGCAGACGACGTTCTTCACGCCGAAGATCTCGCGGGCGAGCTGGCTGGCGAAGTAGTTGCGGTTGTCGCCCTGGGTGACGGCGACGAAGGCGTCCGCCTCCCGGGCGCCGGCGCGCTCCAGGACCTCGGCATCCATGCCGTTGCCGACGGCCATGCGCCCGCCGAAGGAGTCGGGCAGGCGGCGGAACTGGCCGGAGTTGAGGTCGAGCACGGTGACGGAGTGGCCGTCGCGGTCGAGGCTGGCGGCGATGGCGGCGCCGGTGCGCCCGCAGCCCATGATGACGACGTTCACCGGCGGACCGCGGCCTTCCCGGCGGCGGGAGCGGGCAGCTCCAGCGGCTCACGCACGATCCAGACGTTGCAGGAGGCGTGCTTGAGGACGTAGCCGGCGGTCGGTCCGACCTCGAACTGGCCGAGGAGGGGGGTCCAGCCGACGCCGAGCAAGATCACGTCGACGCCACGGGCCTCGGCCTCCTCCACGATGGCGGGGCCGGCGACGCGCGCCTGCAGGAGCTCGTCCTCGATGGTGGCGCCGTTGCCTTCGCCCTCGGCGAGGGCGCGGGCGCGGCGCAGCAACTCCTCGCCGCGCTGGGCTTCCAGGTCCAGGTCGGCGGTGACGGGCAGGCTGCGCTCGACTTCGATGACATGCAGGAGGGTGAGGGCGCCTTTCTCCTGGCGCGCCAGCGCGGCGCCCACGGCGACGGCTTCAAGGCTGGCCGAGTCATCCACCACCGGGGCCAGGATGGAACGGAACCTCGCCATTGCGAAACGTCCCTCCGCGACGAGCGAGAATACTGCCGCGGGGCTCCGCGCACAATGCGGCGCGCTTTACCACCGGGCAGCGCGGCACGAGGCAGGCGAGACCGTTGGCGCGCGGGCGCTCGGATCGCCATAATGGGCGCGCTCGGGCCGGGAAGCGGTCCGAACCACGAGGGAGAACGCAAATGGACAGCACGGATTTCTACCTGGCCCCGATGACGATGAGCTACTTCTTCCTCGAGGCGCTCGAGGACAACGGCTACGCTTTCCCCAAGGGCTGGCGTTCGCACCAGCAGAACGTCGAGGCGCTGCTCGAGGACGGGAAGATCGTCCGCATCAACGTCGACGCGACGAACAAGGTCGTGGTCGAGGACATCACGGCCGAGGTGAGTAGCGCCTAGCTTCCGCAGTCCCCACCCGGCCCAGCATCCCCGCGGGAGGCATTCGCCTCCCGCTTTGCATGCCCGCTCCGAGCGGTCCCAGGGCGTTTCCCTCTCCTCATTCGATCGCCCCTAACCCTTATAGTCCCCTTATCAGCTTCCCTTCTCTATCGTTATAGCAAAATAGCACTCTTTCTCGTACAATGTAGCTACCATGGCGAAGAGTTTCTACGAGACCCTGGGGGTCTCCCGCAGTGCGTCCGAGAAGGAGATTCGCTCCGCGTACCGGAAGCTCGCGCGCCGCTATCACCCCGACGTGAATCCGAACGACAAGGGCGCCGAGGAGCGCTTCAAGGAGATCCAGGGCGCCTACGACGTGCTGTCTGACGACGACACGCGCAAGAAGTACGACAAGTACGGCGACCGCTGGCAGCAGGCCGACCAATTCGAGGAGATGGAGCGCCAGCGCGCCCAGGGAGGCTTCGGGGGCGGCGGGTTCTCGTTCGACGGCGGCTTCGGCGACCTCGGCAGCGTGTTCGGGGGCATCTTCGGGGGCGGACCGCGAGGGCCGCGCCGGGGACAGGACATCGAGTCGCCCACCGAGGTCACGCTCGAGGAGGCAGCCGCGGGCACGACCCGCACCATCAACCTGCAGAGCAGCGAGCCCTGCGGCATCTGCAGCGGGAGCGGGGCGATCGGCAACGCTCGCTGCCACACCTGCGCCGGCAGCGGCGAGGCGCTGAAGCCGCGCCGCCTCGAGGTGAAGGTGCCGCCCGGCGTCCGCACCGGCTCGCGCGTGCGCGTCGCGGGCGAGGGGCGCCCGGGGATGGGGGGCGGCCCCTCCGGCGACCTCTACCTGGTCGTCACCGTGCTCCCGCACGCCCGCTTCGAGCGAAACGGCGACGACCTCACGGTCGAGGTTGCGGTGCCGTACCTCGACGCCGTTCTCGGCGGCGAGGTGGAGGCGCCCACGCTCACGGGGCGGGTGATGCTCACGATTCCGCCGCTCACCCAGAACGGGCGGCGCATCCGCCTGAGCGGCAAGGGCATGCCCGTGCTCGGCCGGGGCGACCGCCGCGGCGACCTCTTCGCGCACGTGAACGTGGTCCTGCCCGAGCACCTCAGCGAACGCGAGCAGGCCCTCTTCGAAGAGCTCCGCCAGAACACGACGACCGCGCGAGCGGCCAGCTAGCGAGGAAGGACGAACCGATGCCCCGCCGCCGACCACCCGACGAGCCCCTCCGCGACGACGAGCCCTGCTACGTCATCTCGATCGCATCGCGGCTGGTGGGGCTGCACCAGCAGACACTGCGCTACTACGAGCGCGCCGGGCTCATCCGCCCGCACCGCACGAGCGGCAATATCCGCATGTACTCGAACGCCGACATCCACCGCATCCGCCAGGCCCAGCGCCTCATTGAGGAGCTCGGCGTGAACCTCGCCGGCGTGGAGGTGGTGCTGCGCATGAGCGACCAGCTGCGCACGCTCCAGGCCGAGCTCGACGAGGTGAAGGCCGAGCTCGACACGATTCGCCGGACGCGGCTCCCGGCCCCCGCCGTCGATAGCGAGGGGCGCCCCGCCCGCTAGCCCAACCCGTACCGCCCACTTCGGAAGACCCCGCGCCCGCGGGGCAGGAGGAATGACCCCGATGATGCGACAGGACCGATTCACCGAGCAGGCCCAGCAGGTGCTCGCCGCCTCGCAAGAGGCGGTACGCACCCGCCGCCACAGCCAGTGGGGCGTGCCCCACGTGCTCTTCGCGCTCGCCGAGCTGGACGGCGGGCTCGCGCTGCAGGTGCTCGAACAGCTCAACGTCGACGTCGCGCGGCTGAAGGCCCGCGTGGACGAGGTGCTCAAGGAGCAGCCCCGCCTCCAGCAGGACGTCGTCCAGATTTACACGACGCCCGAGGTGGTGCGGATGATGGAAACCGCAAACGCGGAGGCGGAGCGGCTGAAGGACGACTACGTGGGCGTGGAGCACCTGCTCATCGCCATCGCCGACAACGAGGAGTCGGGCGCTGCCGGCCTGCTGGCCGAGTTCGGCGTGACCAAGGAAGGCATCTACCGCGCCCTGCGCGAGATCCGCGGGAGCGCGCGCGTGACCAGCCCGACGGCCGAGAGCAGCTACCAGAGCCTCGAACGCTACAGCGCCGACCTCACGCAGCTCGCGCGCGAGGGCAAGCTCGACCCCGTGATTGGTCGCGACACCGAGGTGCGGCGGGTGATGCAGATCCTGAACCGGCGCACGAAGAACAACCCCGTCGTCATCGGCGAGGCGGGCGTCGGCAAGACGGCCATCGTCGAGGGGCTCGCCCAGCGCATCGCCGAGGGCGACGTGCCCGAGAACCTGCAGGACAAGTCGCTGCGGGCGCTCGACATGGGCGCGCTGCTCGCCGGGGCCAAGTTCCGGGGCGAGTTCGAGGAGCGCCTGAAGGCCGTGATGGAGGAGGTCCGCGAGAGCGACGGCGGCATCATCCTCTTCATCGACGAGCTCCACACCGTGATGGGCGCGGGCGGGGCCGAAGGCGCCATCGACGCGAGCAACCTGATGAAGCCGCCACTGGCTCGGGGCGAGCTGCGCGCGATCGGCGCGACCACGCTCGACGAGTACCGGCGCATCGAGAAGGACCCCGCACTCGAGCGGCGCTTCGCCCCCGTGTACGTGGACGAGCCCTCCGAAGAGGACACGCTCGCGATCCTGGAGGGGCTGCGCTCGCGCTACGAGGACCACCACAGGGTCGAGATCGGCGACGACGCGCTCGAGGCGGCCGTACGGCTCTCCTCGCGCTACGTGACCGAGCGGCACCTTCCGGACAAAGCGATCGACCTCATCGACGAGGCCGCCAGCAAGCACGTCATCGACGCGCAGGAGACGGCCCCGGAGGTTCGCGCCATCGCGAAGCGGCTTGACGCCCTCGGGGAGGAGGCTGACGCGGCCGTCGCGCGGGAGGACCACGAGCGAGCGGCCAACATCAAGCAGGAGGTCCTGCAGCTCCAGGAGGAGTACGCGCGGCTGCGCGCCGAGGACGATGCCGACCGCCCCTCCGAGCTGCGCGTCTCTGAGGAGGACATCGCCGCGCTCGTTGGGCAGATGACGGGAATCCCCGTCTCGCGGCTCGAGGAGACGGAGACCGAGAAGCTGCTGCGCATGGAGGAGACGCTGCACGAGCGCGTGGTGGGGCAGGACCGCGCCATCGAGGCGCTCAGCGACGCCGTCCGACGGGCGCGGGCAGGGCTCAAGGACCCGAAGCGCCCGATCGGCTCGTTCATCTTCTTGGGGCCCACCGGCGTGGGGAAGACGGAGCTGGCGAAGGCGCTCGCGCAGTGCCTGTTCGACGACGAGGAGGCGATGATCCGGCTCGACATGTCGGAGTACCAGGAGCGGCACACCGTGAGCCGCATGGTGGGCGCGCCTCCCGGCTACGTCGGCTACGACGAGGCGGGAGGGCTGACCGAGCTCGTCCGGCGCCGGCCCTACCGGGTCATCCTCTTCGACGAGATCGAGAAGGCGCACCCGGACGTGTTCAACACCCTCCTGCAGATCCTCGACGACGGACGGCTGACCGACGGCCACGGCCGCACGGTCGACTTCCGCAACACGGTCGTCATCATGACGAGCAACCTGGGTACGGGGGCGCAGAACCGGCTCACGCTCGGCTTCACGCAGCGCAGCGAGGAGAGCGGCGCGGGCGAGCAGGTGCGCGAGTCGGTGGAGCGCGCCCTGCGCGAGCACTTCCGCCCCGAGTTCCTGAACCGAATCGACGACACGATCGTTTTCGAGCCGCTCACAAAGCCCGAGCTGGCGGAGATCGTCGACCTGCTGGTCACGGAGGTACGCGGGCGGCTCACGGAGCGCGACATCGACATCGAGCTGACGGACGCCGCACGCGAGGAGCTCGTGCGCGAGGGGTACGACCCCGAGCTGGGCGCGCGTCCCCTGCGGCGCACGGTCGAGCGGCGCGTCGAGAACGAGCTGGCGCGGCGCATCCTCGCGGGCGAGTTCGGCGAGGGCCAGCGCATCACGGTCGATTTCACCGACGGCGAGTACACGTTCGCTGCTCACGCCCGCGAGGGGGAGGCTGTGGTCGCGGGGTAGGGGGTGATGGAGCGGCTACGAACGACCGGCGCCAGTCGGCAGTTGCCACCCCAACGTGCTACGCTGTAAGCCGCTTCAGGGCCGACCGACAAGAGCCCCCGGGCTCTTCCCCTTCGGGATAGGCGGCCCGCTTCTCTTTAAAGCCTAGTAGTAGAACCTCGTTCCAAGGCGGAACAAGTCATATTCACGGTGGATCCTGTCCTGAATCAGGCGGTAGGAGCGCTCGTCGCCTTCCTCCCACTTGCGGAAGATCGCCCACGAACAGTAGTCGGCGATCTGCAGACCCAGATCACTAGCCGTTGACCAGTGGGTTGTCTTGATACTCTGCCGTAGCTGGATCTGCTCAATCACGTCAGCCACAGCCTTGCGAAAGAACTGCCTCTTCTTCCTGGTACCTATCGAAGACACTACGACGAGGATCTCGTCCCCCGCCGTGGAGATGGAGGGCAGAACGTGCCTCATGTGGTAAAGCCAAGCGTACTTATAGAAAACCACATCGGATGCGGAGACACGGGGGTGGGCCTTCCGCTTCTCCATGATGGTGGCATCCACACGAAAGTGACTCTTGGAGAGTGCCCCGAAGACTCGATCCCGAACGTCCTGAAGATCCTCGGTAGCATGAAAGAAGTCCGGCAGATCGTCGCCGGCCCAGGCTAGGTCGTACCTGAGTTCCTCAAGGTCGCGTCTTGCCTCCCGCTCCTCAGGGCAGGTAACTGTCGTTAGGACGAAATACCTGCTCGCACCCCTTTGCAGACTGAAGTCAAAGTTGCCTGACTCATCCGCGTAGACGTAGATCCGGGCCATGCGCGCCCGAGTCTACGGAGACATGCTTGTTCCCATCAACGACAGCAACCGGGCCGCTACCCCGGGGCGGCAGAGGGGACGGGCTCGGGGCGGACGCGGCGGATCTGGGGGACGACCAAGGCGATCGCGGCCGAGAGCGCGAGCGTCGACCAGCCGAGGACGACGAGCACGATCGGGAGGCCCGTCTGCTGGGCGACCGCGCTGATCGGGAGGGTCAGCAACATGGCGACGCCGTTGGTGAAGGGCAGGAGGCCCATCACGCGTCCGCGCACGCCCTCGGCTACTTGCTGCTGGATGATCACGGCGGCGCTGATCGAGGAGGCGCTGAGGGCGACCCCGAGGCCGACGTTCGTGGCGGCGGTGAGCCAGATGGAGCGCGAATACGCGAACACGATCGCGCTGACGGCGAAGGCCACGGCGGCCAGCACAAGGGTAGAGCCACGCCCGGCGACCTCCGGGCGCTGGGCGAAGAACATCGAGCCGCCAACGGCGCCCGTGCCCCAGCCGAAGGCCATGAGCGCGAATCCGAGCCCGCCGACATCGAGGACCTCGGTCGCCCAGATGATGCCGAGGTTGCCCACGCCAGGCATGCCGACGCCGTTCATGACGAAGAGGAGGCCGACGGCCGCGAGGATGACGACGTGGCGCCACGTGTACTGGAGGCCTTCGCCGACGGCGCGGAACACGTTGCGTCCGGCCTCGCCACGGCTGCTGTAGTTGAGCGCGGCGATGAGCGGGATGATGCCGACCCAGGTGACGAGCGAGCCCGCATAGAGCGCGCCCGGTCCGAAGACCTCGTTAAGCACCGCAGCCACGGGAATCGTGATCGGGATCATGAGCTGCTGGGCGGCGGAGTTGAGGCTGATCGCGTTCCCAAGGTCGTCCATGCCGACCGCGGCAGGGATGCTGGCCTGGCGGGCGGGGTGGTCGATCGCCTGCGTGGCCGAGGCGAGGAAGGTGAGCACGAGGACGCCGAAGACCGTCGCCTCCCCGAAGGGGTTGGTCAGCATGAGGAGGGCCACGAAGGCGCTCAGGACGAGCGTGGCCGACTCGCAGCCGAGGAGCACGAGGCGGCGCTCGAAGCGGTCGGCGATGGCGCCCCCGATAAGGCTGAAGAGCAGGGTGGCGACGCCCCGGGCGCCCATGAGGAAGCCCGTATAGATAATCTGGAGGTCGGGGTAGACCTCCTGCACCCAGAAGATCTGGGTGACGAAGTGGAGGGGCTGCACGAGCCCGACGAGCACTGTCCCGGCCAGCAGGAGCCGGAAATTCCGGTGGCGGAAGGCACGGAACACCTGGACGCGACCGTCGGGCATAACCGCCGAGTCTACGCGTCACGCCCTCACACCCCTCGTGGGCAACTCGGGTAAGCCGTGGCGAGGCGGCGCGCAATCGGCCAGAATCGGCGCGCTTACGAAGCAGGAACGGGAGGTACGTCATGCTGCTTGAGGGGAAGGCCGCCGTCGTCACGGGCGGAGCGGTCGGTATCGGACGCGGGATCGCGGTGGCGCTGGCCGAGAACGGCGCGGAGGTCGCCAGCCTCGACATCGACGCCGCCAACAACGCGGAGACGGCCGCGCAGGTACGCGCCACGGGACGCCAGGGCATCGCCATCGACTGCGACGTGGCCGACAAGGTGCAGGTGCGCCGGGCCATCAACAGCGCCCTGCAGCGCCTGGGACGCATCGACGTGCTCGTGAACAACGCCGCCATCTACGCGGACACCACGCTCACGGGCGGCAGCTACGAATCGCAGACGCACGCCTACGAGCGCTCCATCGATATCTGCGCGATGGGCAGCTTCTACTGCGCGACGGCGGCGGTGCCGGCGATGCAGGCGGCCGGCGGCGGCGAGATCCTCAACGTCATCACCGAGCACATCAAGGAAGGCCACCTGATGACGGGCGGGGCCGCCAGCGGCTACGACTGCGCCAAGTGGGTGCAGTGGCGCCAGGTGGAGACCTGGGCGATCGAGCTCGCCGAGCACAACATCCGCGTCAACGGCCTCTGCATGGGGGCGACGGACACGCCGATGCTGCGCGCCGTTTCGGCGGCGGCGGCGGAGGCGGGGATGCGCTCCTCGGACGTCGGGCAGGCGGTCATCAACATCCTCTCGCACGGGTCGGAAGGGCCCAGCGGGGAGACGTTCGTTTTCGGCACCTCGGGCACGCCGCGCGCCCAGAGCCTCGAGGAGATCGCCGCTCTCGCGCCCGCCTGAGCGAGCGCCAAATCCGTTGACAACGGGCGTAGGATGGTGCGCATAGCAGGCGCGTATCGCGCGCCCGTCCCAGCGCGACCATCCAGCTACGAGGGAGCAAGTACATGGTCCTCCAATCCGTATCCCAGCAGACGCCGACCACAAAGGCGCCCGAGCCCACGCTCGGTACCGACCTCATCTCCAAGGAGCGCTACGTCTCGAAGGAGTTCATGGACCGCGAGTGGGAGCGCATGTGGACGAAGGTGTGGAACATCGCCGGCCGCACGCAGGACATCCCCAACGTCGGTGACTACTTCACCACCGAGCTGGGTCCCGAGTCCTTCCTGATCGTGCGCGAGGCGGAGGAGAAGGTGCGGGCGTTCTACAACGTCTGCCCCCACCGCGGGAACCAGATCCGCAATCCCGGCATGGGGCATGCGGAGAGCTTCCAGTGCGCTTACCACTTCTTCGAGTTCAACCTCGACGGCTCAAAGAAGTTCGTCCCCGACGAGGACACCTTCACCCAGGGCGTGCCCCAGGAGACGGCGCTGATCGAGGTGCCGTGCGACACGTGGGGCGGCTGGGTCTGGTTCAACATGAACCCCGACGCCGAGCCCCTCATGGAGTTCCTCGGGGAGATTCCCGAGCACCTGAACCCGTACCACTTCGAGAAGCAGTACTTCGTCCAGGACGTCACGATCGAGTGGGACTGCAACTGGAAGACTTCCGTGGACGCCTTCAACGAGGTGTACCACGTGCAGGGCATCCACCCGCAGATCCTCGAGAACATCGATGACATCCACGTGCAGATCGACCTGTACGAGCGCCACAACCGCTACCTGGTGCCGTTCGGGCTGCTGAGCCCGCGCTACCCGAACCAGGAGGAGCTGACGCGCGCGCTCAAGGAGATGCTGCAGGCCGCGGGCATCGACCCGGAGACGTTCGAGGGCGGCCCCGCGGACGTGCGTCCGGCGCTGCAGGCGCAGGTGAAGAAGCACGCCGCCGACCACGGCATCGATCTGTCAGACCTGAACGATGACCAGCTCAGCGACGACTACCACTACTACATCTTCCCGAACATCACGCTGAACACTCACCACTCGGGCGTGATGCTGTTCCGGCAGCGGCCGCACGCGACCGACCCGAACAAGATGTACTACGACCTGCAGAACTACGTGCGAATCCCGGAGGGCTCGGACCCGCCGCCGCGCCCGGTCCACACGACGCACAAGCACGGCGAAATCTCGCTGGGCCTTGGGCTCGACCAGGATTCGTACAACCTGCCGCGCGTGCAGAAGGGGATGAACTCGCGTTCGTTCAAGGGGTTGCTGATCAACTACCGCGAGCGCCGCATCCGCCACATGCACAAGGTCATCGACGACTACCTGGAGGGCCCGGACCGCTAGGCCCGCCAGCCGACCACAAGCGGGAGGGGGGGGGCCCGGGGATGAGCGGGCGAGATGTGTTAGAGTCGGGCCCCCCTATGGGGTGTGGCGGAGGGGAGGGAATAATATGGGGAATGAAGGGGGT
>VXRS01000188.1:11613-12055 GCA_009838385.1 Dehalococcoidia bacterium
CCCCCCCCCCCCCCCCCCCACACCCCCCCCCCCCACTCCGGGTGGCCCCCCCCCCCCCCGCCCCGCCCCCCCACCACAAGGGGGCGCCGGCGCTGGTTTGGGGCGCCCCCTTCTTGCTGTACGCTGCGCCCGCTATTGCGAGGAGGACGGACATGCAGGATTTCGAGGGGAAAGTCGCGGTTGTGACGGGCGGGGCGAGCGGCATCGGGCTGGCCATGGCGACGCGCTTCGCCGCCGAGGGCATGCGCCTCGTCCTCGCCGACATCGAGGAGGACGTGCTGGAGGAGGCCGCCGCCGGCCTGCGCGAGACCGGCGCCGAGGTGCTGACCGTCCAGACCGACTGCGGGGACGCCGCCTCGATGGACAACCTCGCCGAGGAGTCGCTGGCGCACTACGGCTCCGTCCACGTCGTCTGCAACAACGCGGGTGTGGGGGCGCGGGG
>VXRS01000039.1:0-3312 GCA_009838385.1 Dehalococcoidia bacterium
CCCGAGGTCCGGGCAGCCGTCCCCAACCTGCTGTTCGATACGGCAGCGACGAGCCTCCTTTACGATTCCGGGACGATTGCGCGTCTGGTGGCAACGGCCGGCGCGGAGCGCGTCCTCTTCGCTTCGGACTTCCCCCTGCGAAGGCCTGGCGCCGAGCTGAAGCGGACACTTGAAGGACTGGATGCCGGCGACGCAAAGGCCATCGCCGGAGAGAACGCACGCAGGCGGCTTTGCTGAGATGACCGAGCCAACCGAGAAGACCCACCGCCTGTTCGTCGCCTGCGAGCTGCCCGAGGACGTTCGGCACACCGTCGGCGGGCTCGTGGAGAGCCTGCGGGAGCAGAGCGACGGCGCCGTGCGATGGGTGAACCCATCCAACCTGCACGTGACGCTGAAGTTCCTGGGCGAGGTTCCCGAGCGGCAGATTCCGGCCGTGAAGATGGCGCTGCAGGAAGCCGTCGTGCGGCATTCCGCCTTCTTCCTGGAGCTTGCGAATATCGGGACGTTCGGGGGACGCGAGGGGCTGCGGGTGATGTGGGCAGCGGTCGCCGGGGACGTCCTCCGGCTGGAGGCGCTCGCGCGGGACGTGAACCGAGCTCTCTCGGTGGTCGGCTTCGAGCGGGAGACCCGTCCCTTCCGCCCCCACCTGACGCTGGGGCGGGTTCGCAACGAGGTGGGAACCCGCCAGCGGGCCGAGCTCGAGGTGGCGGTCGGGAAGATCGAGATCCCGGAGTGCGAGTGGCGGACGACCGAGATTTCGCTGGTCCGCAGCCGCCTCCACCCGGACGGCGCCCGCCACGACACGGTCGCCACCTTCCCCCTGCGCGCGCCGCCGCCACAGAGCTGAGGGCGCTCCCCGGCGGCTTCGCCGTTCGGGGGAGATGCGTAGGATTCCGGCTGGAGAGGAAGGGATCGATGTCAGCAGACGCGCACCCCGAGCCCAGCGAAGAGGAGGTTCGCTCCTACTTCGAGACGTGCAGCAACTGGGGACGCTGGGGACCGGACGACAGCGCCGGCACGATCAACCTGATCACACCCGAGAAGCGCCGTGAGGCGGCATCGCTGGTGCGCAGCGGCCGCTCGGTTTCGTGCTCCTATCCGCTGAACACGCAGGGCGGCCCCGGCAACTGGAGGCCCGCCCAGCACTTCATGACCATTGGCCCGGGGGTCTCCGCGGACTACATCGGGCTCGTGTTCCACGGCTACGCGACCACGCACGTCGATGCGCTCTGCCATATCTTCTGGGAAGGGAAGATGTGGAACGGGAAGGAAGCCTCCGAGGAGGTGACCTCGGCGGGAGCGCGAACCGGGGCGGTGGCGGCCTGGAAGGACGGCATTATCACGCGCGGCGTGCTGCTCGACATTCCCCGCCTGCGCGGGACCGACTACGTGACCCCCGACCAGCCAACGCGCGGCTGGGAGCTTGAGGCCGCCGCCGAAGCGGAAGGCCTCGAGCTGCGGCCAGGCGACGCGGTGCTCGTGCGGGGGGCGCGGCCGGCGTTCCTCAAGGCCAACCCCGACATGGTGCCCGGCGTGCCGCCGACGCCCGGCCTGCACGTCGACTGCGTGCCCGTGCTGAAGCAAGCGGACGCGGCGATACTCGGCTGGGACATGCTCGACTCGCGTCCCCACTCGTACCCACTGTTCGAGGACGCGCCGGGCGGGCCCGTGCACGTGTTCACCATCGTGTACATGGGGCTGCCGCTGCTCGACAACGCCTTCCTCGACCCGCTGGCGGAGGCCTGCGCGGAAGAGGGACGCTGGGAGTTCATGCTCTCCATTGCGCCACTGCACGTGCGCGGGGGCACAGGCTCGCCGGTGAACCCGATCGCCACGTTCTGAGGTTCCCCGGAACCACCCGACACCAGTCCTAACGGAGGATCCCCATGACCCAAGAAGGTACCGACGAGTTCCAGCCGGAGCGGGCGATGGTCGTCGTCGCCCATCCCGACGACGCCGAGTTCATGGTGGCCGGCACGGTCGCGAAATGGGCGGGGCGGGGCGCCGAGGTGACGTACGTGGTCATCACGAACGGCAACAAGGGGAGCGAGGATCCGGAAATGACGCCCACGCGGCTCGCCGAGATCCGGGAGGCGGAGCAGCGCGCCGCGGGGCTCATCCTGGGGGTCAAGAACTTCGAGTTTCTCGGCTACGAGGACGGCTACCTCGTACACACGCTCGACCTGCGGCGCGACATCACGCGCATGATCCGCAAGTACCGGCCGGACGTCGTCGTGACCTTCGACCCGACCGCGCGCTTCATGTTCGACTCCTACGCGAACCACCCCGACCACCGCGCCGCCGGCGACGCGACGGTCGACGCGATCTTCCCGAGTGCACGTGACCGGCTCACGTTCCCCGAGCTGCTCTCGGACGGGCTCGAGCCGCACAAGGTGAAGCAGCTCTGGATGGGGTCCGGGGCGGGGACGAACGCGAACGTCTGGGTCGACATCACAGAGACGATCGACCTGAAGAAAAAGGCCCTCGCGGCTCACCCCAGCCAGCTGAGCGAAGAGGTAGCGGAGTTCGCGAGCGAGATGGCGCGGGGGACTGCGGCAGCGCAGGAGTTCGAGTACGGCGAGGCGTTCCGCCGCATCATCTTCGACCAGCCCCGGGAAGAAAGACTGGCGCAGCGGCGGGAGGCTTCGAGCTAGGGCGCTCGCGTCTCCGCGAAGGCGAGGATGTTGCCGTCGGGGTCGCGGAAGAAAGCCATCCACTCCTCGGAGCCGACCGGCCCGAAGTTCCCCTCGTCGTCGCGCGCGATGGGCGTGGGCTCCTGCTCGACATCGACGCCGGCGTCGCGGAGCGCGGCCACGGCGGCGTCGATGTCGTCGACGCGGAAGTAGAGGGGTGAGCCCTCGTGCTCGATGGCGCTGGGGATGGCGTCGAGCATGAGGCGCACGCCGCCGATGTCGAAGAAGGCGAGTCCAGGCGGGTCGAAGGTGGCGATGTAGCGGGCGCCGAGTACGTCGCGGTAGAAGGCGACGGAGCGCTCCAGGTCCCTGCTCGGCTGCGCGACCTGCTGGAAGGCGTTGACGGCCAGGCCCTCGCCGCTCACTCCTGCGGCGCCGCCCGGCGCGTTTCCGGAAGGCGGAGGAGGTGGTTGCCGCCGTCGACAGGGATGACCTGGCCGGTGATGTCGCCGAAGAGGTCGCTGGCCACGACGAGGGTCACGTCGGCGCAGTCGTCGACGGTGGTGATGCGGCCGAGGGGGGTCTGCTCGATGAAGCCGGCGGCGGTCGGGTTGTCGTCGGAGATCTCGACGCGGGCCTCGTCGATGGGGGTGCCGCCGCCGTAGTTGTTCATGGCGGT